>JAHEDA010000110.1 GCA_024641445.1 Gammaproteobacteria bacterium | reverse complement strand
GGTCGAGTCATGGCCGCCGATGGCGGCACCCTCTTTCTGGATGAAGTCGGTGAGTTGTCACTCACGATACAGGCCAAGCTGCTGCGCTTTCTGGAGAGTGGTGAGTGCCAACGCCTGGGCGACACCCAACCCCGCAAGGTCAACGTACGCGTCCTCGCGGCCACGAATCGTGACCTCTACAATGCGGTGCAGGCCGGACGCTTCCGTGAAGACCTCTACTACCGCCTGCACGTCGTCCCATTACAACTACCACCCCTGCGTGAGCGTGACAGCGACATCCCCGTACTGATTACCACCCTCACCGCCCGCCTCGCCATGCAACACACCGTCGACGCCCCGCGTTACAGCGTCGCCGCATTAGAGGTGATGCAACACTACGCCTGGCCCGGCAACATACGCGAACTGCGCAATGTGTGTGAGCGCCTGGTGATTTTGTTAAGTGGCAGGACTATCCAGCCCGAAAACCTCCCCTCCGAGATCCGCCACCACACCGGACTGCGCGCAACGATTCCGCACCTCCCCGACGATGGTCTGGTACTCGATAACGTCGAGGCCGATCTCATTCAACAGGCCCTCAGCAAATCCCACGGCAACCAGAGCAAGGCCGCGCGCCTGCTCGGCATCACCCGCAGCGCACTTATTTATCGTATGAAGAAGTTTGCGCTAATCTGAACACGTAGCAGGGATAAAGCAGGCATGGATGCAAAAAAACACAAACCAACATTCCCGATCTGAATTTGCTTATTCTCCAGGCAAGCATTCGCCAGAGAGAAAAGGCCGAATTGCACCCCTATTTAAGACAAATAACATCCCGTCAAATTAAGAATTTATTTGATAGCAATCAATTAAATATGGGCCGAGATGTTGATTTGTCCTAAAATACAAAGACAAACCTGCTTTTTTAGTAACGCTACTTATAGTTTGACAACAAAAAAACCATCTAATGTTAGAGGTGCTTTTAGAATCAGCATTGTGCTGTTAAAGTTTTCCACACATCTACTCGCATCAGAATCCAGGCTTACTGGTTTTCGTGGAATTAAATGGGGAGTGGATTTTTCTGTTCATGCGAAAGAGATGAAATTTCTAAGCAAAAAATAACACGGGTGCAAAATGGTACGTACGAAGAAGCCCAACGTTTTGCACACAACTTGTGTGTTGGGCTTCGTAGACTCAGCCCAACCTACCGCGATGTGTAACATACAGCCATAGATGCAATGAAACACGAGGAATTGGATTATGACCGCCCAACATTTTGCGCACGACTTAACGTAGCATAAGGGGTCATAGCCCTTTACAGGGGTGATCGTCCGCCGCAAGTTTGCGTAAGTCATGCAGTCCAAATTAACTAGCACACGGAGAATTTTTATCGATGGGAAAGACTCGACTTGAGGCCTTCAGTGATGGGGTACTGGCGATTATCATCACGATCATGGTTCTTGAACTGAAAGTGCCACATGGCGATACGCTTGGCACACTTGCGCCGCTGATACCGGCGTTTCTTAGCTATGTACTGAGTTTTGTATATATCGGCATTTACTGGAACAACCACCATCACATGCTGCATACCGTCACCCACGTGACAGCCCCCATAATGTGGGCCAACCTGCATTTGTTGTTCTGGCTATCCCTCTTCCCGTTAGTGACGGGATGGATGGGTGAGAATCACTTCGCCTCGCTCCCTACAGCAGTCTATGGCTTTGTATTGTTGTCCGCCGCAATTGCCTATTGGCTCTTACAGCAGGCGATTATTGCCGCTCAGGGAGAATCTTCAGTTCTCCTTCGAGCCGTGGGACGGGACTGGAAAGGGAAACTCTCACCCGTTCTTTACTCGCTTGCCATTGTTTTGACATTCTTCGCATCGTGGGTATCGCAGCTTGTTTTTGTATTTGCAGCGTTACTCTGGCGAATCCCGGATCGACGCATAGAGTATGTGCTTAAACATGACGCGTAATCATTCGTTCCAGGGAACCGTCTTCGGCAGCCGCTGAACTCGAACGCTAGAAGATACCGTAGGCTCGACTGTATAATATGAAGTTTAACGTATCGCACCAAAAAAAGGAGTAAAACAATGTCACGGATCACCCATCACTACCGCCTGCTGGTTCGTTCAAGCGGAATTTACGATCTACTTGCCACTGCCGCTTTTGCCACACCCTGGACCTTTCAACTCGTCCATCAGGTCTTGGGCTCCATTTCTCAACTGCCGGAATTCCAGCCGCTGCACGTCTTCTTTGTAAATTTGCTCGGTAGTATTGTGGTGGTTTGGTCACTCCTGCGTGTGTTACGGCCAGAGCCTATCTTTGGCCTATTTGACTCATTTGCCCGCGCCTTGTTTTTCACCTGGCAGGTTTACTATCTTGTTGTCTGGAACGTAACGCCTGTGGTCTGGGTATTTGCGGGGTTTGAGCTGTTCTTTTTTGTTACTCAGGCCTACGGATACTGGTTGCTACAGAGAGTCGAATCGGGCAAACAATCAAACTGTCGCATCGTGCGACACTACGCCGCATTTGCATGATTTATTATGTATTCTGGATTATATATTCGGTAATAAGGGGGTATATAAATGAATGAAGTAGCGACCAACGAGAACCCGGCAACGGCGAATACAGCCAATATTGCGTATATCCTCTATCTCACGAGTATTTTCTTTGGGATTACCGGAATCATCGGCGTGGTCATCGCCTATGTAAACATCAGCGACGCCCCTGACTGGCTGAAAACCCATTACCGGTTTCAGATCCGCACCTTTTGGATAGGTGCGCTCTATTCCGTCATTGGGGTGTTGCTTTACGTGTTTGTTATTGGTTATTTCATTCTACTGTTTACCTTGATCTGGCTTATCGTCCGCTGCATCAAGGGCATGAAAGTGCTGGCTCAGAGGCAACCCTACCCCAATCCAACTGGATGGATGTTTTAGCTCGTTGGTTGGGTCTCGTAAACTCAATCAAGCAACCGCGCTGTGTAAACTACAGTCAAACATTCGATAAAACATGAGGAATTGGATTATGACCCTCCAACAGATTGTATCCCACGTGATCACGCTGCTTTCCATTCTCGCGCTTTCAGCTGCGGCGGTAGGTGCGCCTCCCTCAAAGGGAGATTCCGGGGTATCTACCAACCCTGCTTACATGGCCTCTGAACACTATGCAAAAAACCTGAAGGGTATTGAGTACTTCTTTATTGAGACGACACGCGCCAAGGCTGAAATGACGCTTGAGAAGTCACGCCTACTCATGCTTTACAACAAACAAGCTGTCCCTACCGTTATCAATGATTATTTCGCCAGGACTGAAACCCATGTGTTTCCTTATGCCATTAGCCTGCTGGACCAAAAAGGTGGCTACCTGAAATTAACCTGTATCGGCTGCGAAAATACCCAATACATGACCTATTGGAATGTCTCGGATAAGTCAAAGTTGGTGGTGGAGATCGACCATAGTTGCGGCCCGGTATGTGACGACCAGATAAAGGTCTATAACTTTAAGGACCGCGTATTGACCAAGTTGCGACGCGATCAGGTAATCCCACGCATCAAGGCGGCAGACTTCCTGCTCGAAAGTAAAAATGCACCGCTATTAGAGCAAGATGCCTGGGAGATTGCCTACCACCTGCCGAGAAAAGGCAAGGATATTCTTGTTACACTCTTCTTAACCGATAAAACACTGTTCAAAGGTAACTGCTTACCCTTGCTATGGAAGGATGGAAAGTTTGAAAAGGGAGAGGTGTCGTTTTGCACGCCACCCTCGGCGTCCTAGCTTTTGTAGACTTAGCGTGATCCGAATTTTTCCTACCACACGCCGATACAGACAGGAGCCGCTTATGTTGGAAACATTAAATTCCAATCTGGGAATAACAACGTAAATCAGGAATAACGATGCGTACAATTGGTAATTTTCTGTGGTTTATCCTCGGCGGTGTATTCATGGGTCTGGCTTGGTGGTTGATTGGTTTGTTCGCCTTTCTTACTGTTATTGGTATCCCCTGGGGCAAGGCCTGCTTTGTTATGGGTTCCTTTTCGTTCTTTCCGTTCGGTAAAGAGGCCATCAGTCGTGACGAACTTACTCAAAGGGATGACATCGGCACCGGTAGTTTGGGCATGCTAGGCAATATCATCTGGTTTCTTTTTGCAGGATTTTGGCTGGTGGTGGGACATATCGCCTCGGCCATCGCCTGCATGGTAACCCTCATTGGCATCCCGTTCGGTATTCAACATCTCAAGCTTGCGGGTATCGCGATCTTTCCCATCGGCAAGACGGTTGTCAGTAAAGAGGTCGCAGCTGCTGCACGCGCCGCCAATGCAAAGGCCAGGGTGTCGGCGATTAGAGATGCTGCATAATGGCACCTGTTAAACTTAATTTCTTTCTATTTGACTACGCAATAGATTCGAGGGGCATTAGCCCGCAGCTTATGCTTCATAAACTCAGCCCAACCTACCGCGACTTTATCGTCACCGCGAGAATGAGTATGGTCATCCGGTTTCAGGATTTTAGCTTTTCCCCGGAGAAGCTGCGTCAGGCATGGGATAGTTAGGTATCACATTAAATATTGTACAGTGAGTTACCTGTCAACTCTTAGAAGGACCCGAGTATGTTCGATCTGACATGGGCAAGACACTTTGCGCAGGAGTGGATTGATGCATGGAACACTCATGACCTTGAGAGGATCATGTCGCACTACACCGATGACTTTGAGATGTCATCCCCACTCATCATTGAACGAATGGGTGAACCCTCCGGAAGGCTCAAGGGTAAGTCGTCCATTCGCAAGTACTGGCAACAAGGCCTTGATGCCACCCCGCCATTAAGGTTTGAATTGCTTGATGTCTGCGTGGGTGTGGACAGCATTGTCATCTACTACAAAAGCCTTCAGCGCAAAATCGTCTGTGAGATGTTGTTCTTCAATTCCGAGGGTCTGGTGCTGCGGGGTTTCGCTAACTATGGTCGACCTGCGGGGCCCTGATGACAATCTTGGTCAACAGCCGGGAGTATCTTGCGGAATTTATCGCCCTCAATGAGGCGTGGATACAACGCAATTTTAAACTGGAGGCCATAGATCAGGCGCTTGCCAACAACCCCGGCAAGATTATTGATGACGGCGGTTATATCTTTACTCTTATGGAGGGACCACATGTCGTGGGGACTTGCGCCCTGTTCAGGGATGATGCTGAAACCTACCAATTGGCACGCATGGCCGTAGACCCACGTCATCAGGGGAAGGGCTATGGCAATACCTTGATTACTGCTGCCATAGACAAACTACATGGTCTCAACGCAAAGCGGGTCTATCTCTTGTCGAATACCCTGCTTACACCCGCTATTGCCTTATATCAAAAACATGGCTTTACGATACAGACCGAAGGTCAACACCCCGAGTATGCCCGCTGCAATATCGTGATGGAAAAGTGCCTTTAACACCTAATCCAGCATTTGGGTCCCGAATATTTAACCTACACACCACACTATTTTAAGATGCGACCTTCACCATCTCAGACTAATATAGTGCTATGGAATTCTTCGCCTCTGTAAATATCCCCGCCACCCCGGCTGACTTGCAACAACGTGTAAGCATTGGCGAGCTATCGAGCTGGTGTGCCTCCATCGAGAAAGTCATTCACGATGCCGGGGCCAGCGGCGAAATCTTTAGCGTGTGGGGTGTATTCCAGACCAACCGCGAGCTAATGCACAATGGCGTGCGCTTCTCTCTACCCGGCTGTATCAATGCCCTGCAATGGACCATCACCACCGGTCACCCACCCAATCCCCAACACACAGTAATTCATGCCACTATCAACCGCACCGAGCAAGACCAGGACTTTGTCGATTCTATCCAGCAATTTGTAGACGACTGGAAGGCCGGATTAGAGGCCCATTGGTAATTGCTCAGCGTGGGTGCAACCACTTTGGCAGGTGCTCATAGGGGTCGGCCGTTACAGGTGGAATATTGATTCCGTGCTGTTGAAGCCGGATTTGAAGCTGGCCCGACCGCAAGTTATCAAGGATATCCATACACCCACCCATAAACTCCCCCCCGATAAATATTTGCGGCAGTGTAACCGAGCCGGTCTGCTGCTGGAGCACCTTAAAGATATTATCGCCACGCCCTTCTATCTGATAGGCAATAGAGTCAAGTTCAATCGAGAGGTAAGGGATTGCGTACTTGGCAAACACCTTGCGTGCGGCGTTACAGAACTCGCACCATTCATAGGCGAACATGATCACTGGCTTGCTCTTGTCGTGCGTCAAGGCCTCGACCTCCTTGATCGCCCTGGCGTCGAGCGATTGAACCACCGCCGTCACCTCAGGTGCTGGAGGGTTAACATCAAACCGATACCCTCGCGTCGAGTGTGAAAGCTCGGTCTCTTCGGTGGTCATCTCTGATGCCACATCTTCAAACAAGGTGGTGGAGAGATAGCGCTCACCGGTATCCGGTAGCATGCACAGGATATTCGATCCGGTCGGCGCCTCCTTCGCAACCTTAAATGCCCCGGCGAATGTTGCGTCCGACGAGATACCAACAAAGAGGCCTTCTTGCGCCGCCAGTTCTCTTGAGCAACGCAACGCATCCCGACCATCAATCAATGTCAGATCGTCAATCTGACTCATCGCCGTGACTTCCTCGACGAGAGCTGGAATAAAGTCCGGCGTCCATCCCTGCATCAGGTGTGGACGAAAACTCGGGTGACTTGCTCGTATCGAGCCATCTACCCGTCTCGCCTGAGGAATACCACTATTCACCATGGCCGCATTAACCGGTTCGCAGACGACGATCTGCGTGTACGGGCTCTTGTCCTTTAATACACGCGCAACGCCGTTCAGGGTTCCACCCGTCCCATATCCAGTGACCTAGTAGTCGAGTGAGATATCTGAGAAGTCATTGAGGATATCAACCGCCGTGGTACACGCGTGGATCTCGGCATTGGCGGGGTTCTCAAACTGACGAGGCTGCCATCAACCATGCGCCTTTGCCAATTCTGTCGCCTTCGCTACCATCCCCGAGCCCATCTCCGGCGCCGGTGTTAATACCACTTTAGCACCGAAGAACCGCATCAGCTTGCGTCGCTAAACACTGAAGTTTTCGGCCATGGTGATCTCCAGTGGGTAACCCTTCTGCGCACAGACCATGGCCAAGGCAATGCCAGTGTTGCCACTGGTGGCCTCAATGATGGTCTGGCCAGGCATGAGTTCACCTCGGCGTTCGGCATCTTCGATCACCCCTAACGCCATGCGGTCCTTGACCGAGCCCATGGGATTAAAGGATTCCACCTTAACAAAGAGATTGATTCCCTTGGGGGCCAATTTGTTGATACGAATCACCTGTGTGTTACCGATGGTCTCTAATATAGTCTCATAGCGTTTACCCACACCGGCTCCCTTGCTGCTATTACGCCTGATCACGCACCAGACGTATCTCCACTTCACGCTCAACATACTGCCATTCCGGAATGGCACGCAACCGCGTGAGCAGTGTGTCGAATTTATCCTCCTCGTCCGGCGCGAACTCAAACCAGGTGATAAAGTCGAATGGCTCATCTTGTGAGAGATCGCGACAATGATGGAGCCTCCTGGGTAGGCTCGGAAATTGTTGTAAACCAATATGGGTATGCTGCGACTGTTCCTTAAAAATGTACATGCGCTCGTCCTGGGTAAGTGCCCACCACTGAGGAGTTTTGCGTATTGCAATTAACGCTGCGCAAGTTAACGCGGGTCCAGCCAATTCTAGTTGCTCGGCCACAATCTGATTTTTCCATGCGACTGACATAGCGATCATTACTGGTAATTCCACGTATAACCCAGCCTGTCTGACTGATGGGTTTGGTTTCACCGCCCGAAGAGACATCGAGTTTCGTCACCATCGGTAATGACT
>JAHEDA010000419.1 GCA_024641445.1 Gammaproteobacteria bacterium | reverse complement strand
CAACACACCCTTGGGTTTGCCGGTGGAGCCGGAGGTATAGAGTATAAAAAGTGGGTCCTCGGCATCCATCTCGACGGGTATGCAATCCGCCGAGGCCGTTTCCATCAAATCGTGATACCAGACATCGCGGCCTTCCTTCCAATTGATGTTGCCACCGGTACGTTTGATGGTGAGTACGGTGTGGACATTGGGGCATTTTTCCAGCGCCTTGTCGGTATTGGCCTTGAGGGGGATCTTTTTGCTCCCGCGCAGACCTTCGTCGGCGGTAATGACAACGCGGCAGTCAGAGTCGAGTATTCGGTCTTTCAAGGATTCGGGCGAAAACCCGCCAAACACGACCGAGTGAACGGCCCCGATGCGGGTGCAGGCGAGCATCGCATAGCCTGCCTCAGGGATCATGGGCATGTAGATACACACCCGATCACCTTTTTTAACACCACGAGCCTTCAATACATTGGCGAGCTTGCTGACTTCCTGGTGGAGTTGGCGGTAGGTAATCTTTTTGTCATCTTTAGGGTCGTCGCCCTCCCAGATAATCGCAACCTGATCGCCACGGCTAGCAAGATGACGATCAATACAGTTGTGACTGACATTGAGTTTGCCACCCTCGAACCATTTGATATGCAGGTCCTTGGCATCGAAGCTGTAGTCGAGCACCTTGTCCCAGGGTTTGCTCCAGCTCAGAAAGCTTTTTGCCTGTTCTACCCAAAAGCCTTCGGGGTCTTCGACCGAGCGCTTGTACATCTCATTGTACTTTGCCTCGGTGATATTTGCCTTGGCGGCAAAGTCAGTGGGGATATCGTAGACTTTTACGTCTGACATATTTGCGATCTCCTCAAATATAAAATGTGTTCATAGAGTTGCGATTTTATTCGGCCGTGTAGAGATGATTTTCAGTGTTGGCAATGATCTCGCGGGCTGCAATTTGGACTGACCTTATGCCATTATCATCTTCATCTCTCGGAATGAGTAGACAGAGATTGCCACGTCGTATGACTCCTCGCAATCAGAAAATCATGACAAATATCAAGTTGGGCTCTCATCCTGCGGCAGGGGCGATGATAGGTGGAATCCAGTTGTGATATGAAAAAAACATGTACAGCCCTAGACGCAACACGATAAGCAGAAAAAAGCCAAGAAAACCCAGGTGCGCTGGGTGAATAATACCGAATGAAATAATGCGGGATAGTTGAATGATGGGCCAACTAATCGCCGCCATCAATTTGTATATGACATTATTGCCCCGATTCTCACGCAAGAGCAGGGCGAGTAATCCCTGACCAATCAGGTTATACATCAAGAATGTCAGGATCCAATTCAGATAATTATAGAGTTCAAACATAGACGTTTATCATCGTTACGTTGGTGGATTTTGGTGATGTAAAAAACACAGGGCCCGCATGGCGAGCCCTGTGGTTATACTACGATAAAGCCGACGTTAAAGCTTGGGGTAACGCACGGTCTCTACCAGATCCTGAACTTCTTGATCAGGTTCCTTGGTCAGCATACTCACCACAACGATGGTGATAAAGCCAATCGGAATACCAAAGACACCGGCAGAGATGTCCTTGATACCGAACCAGGGTGTCATGCCCATGAACTTCACCTGGATCAGGTAGTACAGGGTCAGGCCGAAGCCAACGAGCATACCCGTCACTGCACCCGCCTTATTGGCGCGCTTCCAGAAGATACCCAGCACCAGGGCCGGGAAGAAGGCGGCACCCGCCAGTGAGAAGGCCCAGGCCACAATGGCGAGGATACCCGCTGGTTTGGTCGCTGCAAACGAGGCGGCCACGATAGCAACCAGTACCAGCATGATGCGGGCAATCAGCAGACGCTTCTGGGTAGTTGCCTCTGGATTGATCATCTTGTAGTAGAGGTCATGTGACAGCGAGTTGGAGATGGTCAGCAGCAGACCGTCAGCAGTAGACAGCGCGGCGGCCAAACCACCCGCAGCTACCAGACCCGCGACGACGTAGGGCATACCGGCAATTTCCGGTGTTGCCAATACGATGGCATCGGGTTTCAGGGTCAACTCGGACAACTGCAGGATGCCGTCACCATTCAAGTCCTTGACGGCTACCAGACCCACCTTGGTCCAGGAGGCAACCCAGGCCGGCAGTTGGTCAATCGCAGTACCAACCACATGGCTGTATACCTCCAGCTTGGCGAAG
>JAHEDA010000109.1 GCA_024641445.1 Gammaproteobacteria bacterium | reverse complement strand
AATGACCAGGGTAAAGAATGAATAGGCCCACCGGTGCAGACTCAGGCGCGATTCTCGCGCCAGTAGTACCGCCAGAAAACCATAGATGGCGACGGGCAGGGTGGCGTAGCCGCTGTGCGTCAGGGGGGCGGCACCGGCGAGCAGGTGGGTCTGCGAGATCAACAAAATCACCGGCACAATCCACGCGGCCTGGAGGTGCGCCACGGCCTGCCAGTGTCGATACAGTCCGAGCCAGATACTGGTGAAGACTACTACACCAAACAACAGCAGCGGCGAGGCGAACTGCGACAGAAAATACATCATGTGGTCTACCGGTGCCGTCTCCAGCAGGCCGATCTCGTTTTGCAGAAGCAGGTCGAGATTACCGAGCAGACTGTTGGGGCCCCCGTGACCGGAGACAAACCCCAATAACAGAGAGGAGCCGATCAATAGCAGGGCGTAAACGCTCAGTGCCCGCACCTCAGGGTGGTCACGCAGCAGTACCGAGTCTGGCAGTGCGCCGGTCAGTGGGTGACGCCGACTCCAACGTAAGAGTGCAAGGGTGAAGACATCAATCCGTCTCACTAATACCTTGTAGAGGCGTTGCAGCAGTAATACCACCACCACGATCAGCGCCAGTAGTAGCAAGATCAACATGGCCAGGCGACCGGCGACCTCCGAGGCCATGTCCAGCGACAGACCGAAGGCCATACCCGGCAGCATGTAGATAGGTGCCCAGCAAAGGGCCGAGAGAATATTGGTGAACAGAAAGCGGTGGATCGGCATGCGGCAGGTACCGGCAATCACCGGGATCATGGGGCGGATCGGCCCGATGAAGCGACCGAAGACGATGCCCTTGCCGCCATGCCGATTAAAAAAGGTTCGGCCACGTTGCAGGAGCTCCGGGTATCGCGACAAGGGCCAGATACGCGTGATCTGATCCTGATAGCGATACCCCAACCAGAAGCTGACACCATCGCCGGCAATCGCCCCGGCCACCGCCCAACTCAGTGTCGGCCACAGAGGGAGTGCACCCAGGCTGATGAGGGCACCGATGATGAACATAAATATCGTGCCGGGCATGAACAGACCCACCACAGCCAGGGACTCGGCAAAGGCCTGAATGAATACGATCAGACCGGCCAGAAAGGGGTGTGCAGTGGCCCAGGCGGTAAAGGTGTCGAGGTTGAAGAAGTCCATTTGATAACGCTACACGTCGTTCAGAATCTCGGAATGGTCGGCACTTGCGTGAGTGTCTTACCTGTGGTTTGCGGCGCAAGCATAGCACTATTACCGTCAGGGCCGCCCCTGGCTTAATGTTTGAGGTCGTAGTGGCCGATGATGTTTGTACCACCGCGAGATGACGCCATCATGATAAGCAAACACGATACCCTCTGGGCCAATTTGTTCCGACAGCGTCCGCCCCTGGCCGAGCATACCGCCCAGTTGTGGGCCGTTACCCCCTTGTTTCGAGACATCCCCCTGCGTGAGATCCGCCAATTGGTCGGCGACATGCCGCCACGCGAGTACAGTCGGGATGAATACGTCTTTCATCGCGGCGACCAGGGTGCCGGCGCGGCGATAATCCTGAGTGGGAGAGTCCAGATTCGCTCGGGTGAAGTGGTCCTGGCCGAACTCCAGGCGGGCGATTTTTTTGGTGAGATCTCCCTGGTGTTGGATGTGCCGCGCACCGCCGATGCCATCGCCGTGGAGTCCTCCACCCAACTCATGTTTTTCCTCCGCCCCGAGCTGGAGGAGTGGATGACACGTGCGCCGTATTTCGCCGGGCGCCTGAGCACCAATCTGGCTTATGTACTGGCGCAGCGTTTGATGCAGGTAAATCGCAGCTTGGAACAGCACGAAGGGGATACCCGCGCATGATGCAACGTGTGCTGGATCACCCCGTCGGGCGAGCCCTGGCCATCTATGCGGCGTTGATGCTGTTACTCCTCCTCGCCATCCTGTTATTGCGACCCGTGCTGCTCCCCTTGGGCGGCGCCTTCGTGGTCTTTAGTATCCTCGACCCAATCAAGAACCGCCTGCAACGGCGCGGCCTCAACGAAAAACTGGCCATTGCGCTGGTCTTGTCCGGGCTGATTGCCAGTGGCGTGTTGATGCTGGTGATGGGTGTGCCTGCCCTGTTAGAACAGTGGTCTCACCTGCAGGCGAGCCTCCCCGTCATTAGCAACGAGATCAGCAAGCTCACCATGCTTCTGAGCCAGAGCGTGAGCGCCTCGATTGGGGTCCCGCTCGATACCCAACCGGGGCGTTGGATGGAAAAGGCGCAGGGTTGGGGGACCGATGCGGTAGTCTCCTCGGCCGGTATAATGATGCAATCTCTGGTGAGCCTGGTGTTGGTCCCGCTGGTGAGCTTCTTTCTTCTGCGTGACTACCGCAGGACCCGTAACCATGTCATGAACTGGTTACCCAACCGCGCCTATGAACTGGGCTGGCTGATCTACTATCGCGTCACCCATAAATTGTCGCGCTATGTCCGCAGTGTCTTTATTCAGTCAGCCATTATCGCCGTGGTGGCCTCGGTGGGGTTTTATCTCATTGGTCTGGACACGGCCGTGCTGTTTGGCATCCTTACCGGTCTGCTCAATCTCATCCCTTACCTCGGCCCACTGCTGGCACTGGTGCCCCCCTTGCTATCAAGCTTTGCAGCGGGTACGCCACCCGATGTCTGGGTCTTGCTGAGCATCGTTGCTGTCGTCCTGGTGGCCCAACTGGTGGACAACTTCATCGTGGTACCGAGCCTCATCGCCCACACCGTCGACCTGCACCCTCTCTTGGTACTCTTGGGTGTGGTGGTGTTCGGATACTTCTTCGGTTTTATCGGTATGCTGGTGGCCATCCCGCTGTTGGCGGCCTCCAAGATCATCCTCAAGGGGCTGATCAAAGGTCTGCGTGGGGACCTCGCCGAGGATGTCATTCGGTCTTAATATTTAACGGCGAGGTTACTGCTACACTCTGCCCGGGCATAATTATGAACGCCGTTTAATAAAACGCAGGGCGCGCAGTTTTGATATGGATGATTACCGTCCAACATTGTTCACTTGAGGGGGAAATATGGGGGCAGCACAGGGTTTTCCGAGCAGTCCGTTCTGGGACTACACCTGGGAGGTGTACCACCGCCCCCATGTTGCCGGGGTGTGTATCGAGTTGCAGGAGACCTACGCCGCCGACGTCAATATGTTGATGCTGAGTTGCTGGCTCGCCGCCACCGGTCGCGGTGTATTGTCGGTGGATGAGTGGGGCCAGAGCCTCCACGTCACCAGCGTCTGGCGCAACGAGGTGGTCAAACCGCTGCGCCACGTGCGTAAACACATGAAGTCGGAGCAGAGGGTCCCGGCAGAGCTGTATCAACAGGTCCTCGACAGTGAGATTAAGGCCGAGCGGGTCGAGCAGATCAGGCTTGAACAGCAGTGGCAGCATCGGCCGAGCACTCCGCTAGCGGTACCAGGTCAGGTAGACGTTAGCCTGCGCAATATCGTCAATTATTTCGTTGCCGATGAGCTGGAGGTCAATGATGCCCTCAAGGACAAGTTAGTGACGCTACTGTGTGGTGTCCTCGCCGGGGCTGATGCGGGCATGGTAGAGCAGGCCGTCACCAAGGTGATTGAGGCTGCGGCGGTGAGCTTATAATTGTCAGTCATCCTTGTTCAAATAACTTATCTGTCGGAATTGGCAAGTAAATCGAGTTACGGCGCAATCTGTTCGCGCCCCTTCTCCAACATCCACTGACTGAATGCGGCTACCTTGTGGACGTGGGCCCGATTGTGCGGATAGACGATGTGATAGGCGTGTTGGGTGGGGAGTGTGGTGCCGAACAGGCGTACCAATTTGCCATCACGTAGGGCATCGGCCACCAGGCTGTACCAGACCATCGCCACACCCAGGCCGGCCTCGGTGGCCTGGGTGACCAGGCTGGCGTCACCGAAGTGATGGACCCGTGGCTCACCCTCCACGCCGAGTGAGGCGAGCCAGTCCTTCCAGTTTGGAAAGAGCGGGTCCCAGGAGTGGGATTCATCATCGAGCAGGGTCAGTTGCAGCAGGTCGGCTGGGGTGAGTATCTTTGCCGCCATGCTGGCCGAGGCCACCGGCACAACCGCCTCGGGCATCATGCGCTCGGCGCACAGCCCCTCGAAGGGGCCGGAGCCAAAGCGCACCACCACATCCACCTCCTCCAGATCAAAATCCACCAGATGGCGACTGGTGTGCAGCCGCAGCTCGATCTCCGGGTGGCGTAGACGAAAATCACTCAGGCGCGCGATCAGCCAACGCGAGGCGAAGGTCGGTGGGGTAGAGACCACCAGCGGGCCATCCTTGGTACCGACGCGCAGATACTCGGTGGCCTGTTCCAGCCGATCAAAGCCCTCGCACAATAGCGGTTGTACGGCCAGGGCCGCATCGCTGAGTTCCAGCACGCGGCCACGACGAAACAGGCGGGTGCCCAGGAATTCCTCCAATTGCCGGATCTGCTGGCTGATGGCCGCGGGCGTCACGTGCAGCTCCTCGGCGGCGCGGGCAAACGAGCGGTGGCGGGCGGCGGCCTCGAAGGCGCGCAGGGCATTCAGGGGTGGAAGTCGGCGAGACATTAGAAATCCTTAACTAAGGCGCCAGTAATTCTCGTTTGCTGAGCTTGAACTTGTCAATTAGCCTCTCGCACACGATAGATATCCTAAACGGGGTCAGAGAATGCGTAGCGGAACAGTATATGGCTTGGTGGTGTTGGCGAGCGCCTTTTGGGGGGCGAATTTTGTGCTGGCGGGGCCGGTGATGGCGGATTTGTCGCCACTGTGGGCGGCGGCGATGCGTTTCATCCTCGGCGCACTGGCGATGTTCCTCCTGTCACGCTGGCGCGGTGAGGACCTGGCGGGTCTGGGGCGTCGCCATCTCGGGGCCTATGTCTTGCTCGGCGTGGTGGGTATCAGTGCCTTTAATATCCTGTTCTTTTATGCACTCAAGAGCACCTCGCCCACCAACGCCGCCTTGATCATGGCGACCAATCCACTGGTGACGACGCTGATCGCCGCCGTCATGCTCGGTGAACGCCCGAGTGCGCGTCAGATCGGCGCGCTACCGATCGCACTGATTGGTGTGGTCGTGGTGATCTCCGGTGGCAGCCTGGAACAGCTGGAGGCGCTCAACATTGCGCGGGGCGACGTCTTGATGCTCGGTGCCGATCTCGCCTGGGCCTTATACAACGTATTGGGCAAGCGCTATATGCCGCGCGCCGGTTCGGCGGTGGCCAACACCACCCTGGTGATGAGTGCGGGTGCCGTGATGTTATTCAGTGTGGCCATGTTTGAGGGGGGTGGCTTGCCTGCAATTCCGGGTACTAACGCCATGGTCGCGCTATTGGTGATGGCGCTGGCGGGCACCGTGCTGGCCTATCTATTCTGGAACATCGGTATCGCACACATGGGTGCCGGACGCACGGCGTTGTTTCTGAATCTGGTGCCGGTGTTTGCCATGCTTGCGGGAGGTCTGGGTGGAGCAATCCCCAGCCATGTGCAATTGATCGGCGGTGCCATCGTCATCGGCGGTGTCACCCTGGCGATGATGCCGAGGCGTCGTCCACTGCCGGTCATGGTTTAACGTCGCACAACGCTTATATTATCCACACGTGCGTATCTTGCAGGACTTTTCTGCCGTCCTGCGAGATCGTCACAAATATCCGATTTCACCCCATCGCTTTTGAGATTATGATTGCCGCAGCAGCGAGAGTGCATCGTTGTATAGGGACATGCGCGTGCGCAAGGATTGTACACGCGGCATCTAAGCAAATTGAAATGAATCTTGGAGTAAGCAAAACGTGGATGTCATTCTATTCTTAAAGGCGCTGTTTCTCGGAATACTGGAAGGCGCAACGGAATTTCTGCCGGTCTCAAGCACGGGCCATCTTATTATTGCCGGTGACCTGCTGAACTTTAACGACGATAAGGCCAAGACCTTCGAGATATTTATTCAGCTCGGTGCCATTCTCGCCATTATCTGGTTTTACCGTCAGCGCGTGATGACTGTCGCCAGGGGGTTGGGTCGCGACCCTATGGCGAATCGTTTTGTGATGAATCTGGCCATCGCCTTCATGCCTGCCGCAGTATTTGGTCTCGCGCTGCACAAACTCATCAAGGCCTATCTCTTTAATCCTTATACCGTTGCCTCGGCACTGGTGGTGGGTGGTTTTATCATCCTGTGGATCGAGCGGCGTCAACACCGCACCCGTGTTGAGACCGTCGATCAAATGGATTGGAAGGACGCCCTCAAGGTCGGCATGTTTCAGAGCCTTGCCCTGTTCCCCGGTGTCTCACGCGCGGGTGCTACCATCATGGGTGGCATGGTGAGTGGGCTGTCGCGCTCGGCCGCAACGGAGTTCTCATTTTTTCTAGCGATCCCGACTATGCTGGCGGCCACCTTTTATGACCTCTACAAAAATCGGGCGCTGTTCGACGCGAAGGACTTTGGCGTGTTGGCCGTTGGCTTCGTCGCGGCCTTCATCAGCGCATTGTTTGTGGTGAGGTTATTCCTTACCTTTGTGGGCCGTCACAACTTCAATCTCTTCGCCTACTATCGTATCGTCTTTGGCCTGTTGGTCTTGCTGGTGGGCTACACCGGTTGGGTGGCGTTTACACCGGGTTAGACCTTCTGCAGGCGGTGATTCGACCCCGACGGCACCTCTGTGTGCCGTCGTCTCATCTCCATGATCTCGTTTACCCCAACACAAGTCACTCGTAGTTGTGACACGATTAAAATAACTGAACGTGTGAAGATGAACATACGTTGACCTTGTCATGGAATACTGACACGCTTCGCATCCATCATTCACAGGATTTTATAAGGAGCGAGTATGCGTTTTATCAGTGCCGCGATGGTCGTGTTATTAGTGTTGGTGCTCGGGGTCTGTGCCTTTATCTGGTCAGGCCTTTATAACCCTGGTGCCGATAACCCTCACTGGAAAGTGACCCACACCATTCTGGATATCGCACGCGAACGCGCGATTGAACACTACTCCGAGGACATCGCAGTCCCGGCTAACCTCAATGAACCTCAGATGATCCTGAAGGGTGCCGGTCACTACGCCGCGATGTGCGCCAACTGTCACCTGGCACCGGGAAAGAATAATTCCGAGATCCGCCCCGGCCTGTATCCACAACCACCAAATTTGAGTGTCGCGAGCGTGGAACCCCGCGAGGCGTTTTGGGTCATAAAGCACGGGGTCAAGATGAGTGCAATGCCAGCATGGGGCGGCAGTCACGACGATGCGACGATCTGGAACATGGTGGCGTTCCTGCAAAAGCTACCGGGTATGAGCCCTGAGCAATACCGTGAGATCCTCGCCAAGGCCCCGGCGGATGACGATGGTGAGGCAGAGGCTGGCGCACATGGCCATGAGGGCCATGCACATCATCATGACTAGAGTGAAAGCGATAAAGGGAAATAATTAGAGGTACATCAGAAAGTTACTTAACCAACACAGTGCTATTAGCCAACACAGTTCACAACTCCAAGGAGAAGCATCCATGCGTAAGGTTCTATTCGCGATTGTTTTAGCCAGTCTATCGACGGCAAGCTATGCCGGTGGTTTCAAGCTCTATAGCTCCGAACTCAAGGCCAATGAGATGATGCCCAAGAGTTTTGAGTTCAACGGCTTTGGTTGTGCAGGTGAAAACAAATCACCTGAGCTGAGCTGGAAAGGCGCACCCAAGGGCACCAAGAGTTTTGCCCTGACAGTGTATGACCCCGATGCGCCGACCGGCTCAGGTTGGTGGCATTGGGTGGTCTATAACATCCCCGCCACCGTGAGCGCACTCGCCTCTAATGCCGGTGCACTCAATAGCACTACACTGCCCCCAGGTGCCGTCCAGGGACGTGCCGACTTTGGCACCGCAGCATGGGGTGGTCCATGTCCCCCCCA
>JAHEDA010000418.1 GCA_024641445.1 Gammaproteobacteria bacterium | reverse complement strand
TATGTGGGCGAGGTGAGCGGCGTAGAAGACTGCACGCTTGAGCAAGGGCTTATTTATCAGTACGACTGCCGAAATCACCGCTTGGCCAAGATGGCGCTTGATACTGACGGGTTTCGCGATCAGATCGCTCGAGCGGTCTCGCAGTATGGAAAAGGTCGAGTTGGGTTGTTTCTGGGTACCAGCACATCAGGCATTGAAGAAACCGAGAAAGAATATGCGGCGCAAATAGATGGGAAGGCGGGCCATCAAAGCACAAGCTACCACCTAGAGTGGACACATCAGATACACGCCTTACTGGATTATGTGAGGCAATCACTTGGCTTGCATGGCGTCGGCAATGTCATATCTACGGCCTGTTCATCGAGTGCTAAGGTCTTCGCCAGCGCACATCGCGCGATCAGTGCGGGTCTGTGTGATGCTGCGGTCGTTGGCGGAGTGGATAGTCTTTGTCAGATGACACTGTATGGATTTAATTCATTACAGCTGGTCTCCTGTGATATCTGCCGCCCCTTCGATGTGAACCGACGCGGAATAAACATAGGTGAAGCGGCAGGGTTTGCGCTCCTTGAGAAAGCTACACCAGAGCGCGTGCAGTTTATAGGGTACGGTGAGAGCAGCGACGCCTATCACATGTCTACCCCTCATCCGGAAGCCAGGGGCGCTATATCCGCTATGACATACGCATTGGGCAGGGCGGGATTAGAATCTTCACATATTCAATATCTCAACCTTCACGGCACGGCAACGCCTAGCAATGATGCAGCAGAGGCTATCGGGGTGAGTAAGGTATTTGGGCACCGGATGATATGCAGCTCGACCAAGGGTTACACTGGCCATACGCTCGGTGCTGCAGGAATTACCGAGGCGATATTATGTGTCATATCGTTAGAGGAGGGGCAGGTACCTGCCTCGTTGCAGTTACAGACGGGCGATGAAGAGATTTTGATTCAACCATTACGTCATTCTATCTCGCTACCCCTATCCAACGTGATGAGCAATTCGTTCGGCTTTGGGGGTAGTAATTGCAGTCTAATCTTTGGGTGGTCCTACCAATGAAGGCGCATATTAATGGGATATCCATCGTTGCCCCGGGCATCTCGACGCCAGAGGATGCACAGCACCTGCTAAGTGGCGCGGGTGTGTGGGAGCACAAACCCATCGAGATTAAACAACCAGATTTATTACCAGCGAATGAGCGGCGTCGCACGACAGAGGTGATCCGCCTCGCGTTGCAGGCGCTGAGGCCATTGATACGGGACAACGATGATCTGCAGTCGATCGCAACAGTGTTTGCGTCCGCGTATGGCGATCTGGATATCTCGGACAAGATTTGCCTGTCGTTATTGGGAGAACCGAAACAGGTGTCGCCCACGCTCTTCCATAATTCGGTTCATAACGCACCATCTGGGTACTGGGCGATCGCCGCGACCAATACGGCACCTTCTGTCAGTTTGTCGGGGGGCTCAAACACCTTCACCGCGGGTTTACTCGAGGCGATGGCCCAGGTTACTTCCGAGAACCGGACGGTGTTATTGGTCATCTACGACATACCTAAGGCAGATGGCATTCTGTATACCACACTGCAGGAGTATCCCGTTGCCGTGGCCCTGAGGTTGGGGGTCACGGCAGAGCCAGGAACATACGGGACGATTTCGGTGAAGCTGGTTGAGGGGGTTGTTGATGCGCCGCTCTGCCGCAATGTCAGTCTCAATCGTCTTCTTACAGGATGTGGAAGCGTCATGACAGGTCTTCCTCTATTAGAGGGGTTGATCAGGCGCTCGAGGCAGACTGTCAGTCTGCAGTATGGGCTTACTCAACATCTACAGATCAAAGTCAGTCATGGCTAGTCGTGCGAAAGACTTCAAGCGCTTAATCCCGCACAGCGGGAAGATGTCGTTATTGGATGAGGTTCTCATATATTCAGAGGACTCAATTGTGATGCGTACCGAGACCCACCGACAACAAGACAATCCATTACGAACGACATCTGGATTATCCGCAGTCGCCTTAATTGAGTACGGTGCCCAGGCAATGGCTGTTCACGGCGCCCTGCTCGCGGGTGAAGAAGGCGAGAAAATGGCTGGCGGCTATTTAGTATCGTTGCGCAACGTCATGATCGCGAGTATCGATATCAGCAAGATTAATGAAGACATCTCGATTCGTGCCGAACGCATCCATGCCGCAGCG
>JAHEDA010000417.1 GCA_024641445.1 Gammaproteobacteria bacterium | reverse complement strand
TTGCCGCCAGAGGTGTAAGCCTCATTCAGTGCGTCCTGAAATTCAAACAGCGTGTCCTCCAGTGAACGATGATTGCGGTCGCCATAGGTCGATTCCAGTAATAGCACATCCGCATGTTTCAGGATGGTGGGGTCACGCAACAGGGCCTCTTTACGATTGCCGAGGTCGCCGGAAAATACAAATGTCTTTTGCGTACCCTTGTCCAGGATCTTGAATTCGACTATTGCCGAACCGAGGATGTGTCCCGCATCGTGATAGGTCAGGGTGACATCATCGGTAATCTTGAGTGGGCGGGTGTAGTCGAGTGGCTCACGTGCGTTGAGGGTCGCTTCCACGTCCGCATCGCTAAACAGGGGCTCAATGGGTTCTTTGCCCGCCCGTTCTCGCTGGCGGTTTTCCCACTCGGTGTCCTTCAACTCGATGTGGGCGGCGTCCTTGAGCATCACCTCCACCAGGTCATGCGCGGCCGGGGTCAGGTAAATCGGTCCCGCATAACCCGCCTTGACCAGCTTGGGTAGCAGACCGCAGTGGTCAAGGTGCGAATGGGAGATGACCACGGCGTCCAGTGACTTGACCTCAAACGGGAAATCCTCACGGTTTTGTTTTTCGACCTGAAAGTTGCCCTGATACATTCCACATTCCAGCAGGATGGTTGAGCCGTCGGTCTGCAACAGATAGCAGGAGCCGGTGACCTGCTGGGTTGCGCCAAAGAATGTGAGTTGAGCCATGACATCCTCGTCGGGCGAAATGAGTACCGCCCCAGGTAACATCTTGATGTGGGCACTCTAGCGTCTTGATTCCAGGAATGCCTTGAGCCAGGTCAAGAAGAGGGATGGCCCGGGACGGAAACCACTTGATCGGCGTCATTTTCCGTCACGGGATGAATGTGTAGGCTCTCACCTTATGGAGAATACAGAGGAGGGTTTATGCAGATACCAATGAAGGTCACCTACCGTAATCTGGAGCCTACCGAGGCCATCGAGGCTGCCATCCGGAAACATGTCGACAAGCTCGAACAATTCGCCAAAAACATCACCAGTTGCCGGGTGGTCGTCGAGGTCCCGCACCAGCACCATCACAAGGGGCAGATCTATGTGGTCAGTGTGGATATCACCTTGCCCGGGAATGAACTGGTGGCCAATCGTCACCCGGACGAACACCACGCTCACGAGGATTTCTATGTCGCCCTGCGTGACGCCTTCAACGCGGCGCAGCGCCAGTTGGAGCGTTTTGTCGAACGTCAGCGCGGCAAAATAAAGGAGCATGACACGGCACCCCATGGCCAGATTACAGAGCTCTTTCCTTACGAAGACTATGGTCTGATTGCCACTACGGATGGGCGTTCTATCTATTTCCACCGTAACAGTGTCCTGAATGCCAATTTCGATACTCTGGAGGTGGGTATGCCCGTGCACTTCAACGAGGTGCGTGGTGATGATGGACCTCAGGCCAGTACGGTGTACATTGAAGGTAAGCATCACGTCGTCTGATTTCGCCCGAGGCCAGAGCGGATAGAAGATTTTCTGCATAAAGAGTGTAGGCGTGGACTAGCGGTGGTTGGGGTTGCTGTGTCCACGGGGTGTAAGTATTTTTCCAAATAATTTCTGAAGTGCTTTATTTGCGATATATTCTTGCGCCGATGCATATGTTCCGTCTCATGTCTGCATGCAAGAGGCTGACTCCAAAAGATCGCCATATTGGCGGTGCATTGGCGCTGGAATGACAAAATCCGAATTTACAGGGATGCCCTGTGTATTTAACAAACAGGAAAAATATACGAAATGGACTTTATCTTTGGGGCGGCAGTTCAGCTGGAAGTTACTGACCAGGAGATATCCCAGTTGCTGTTCAGCGTCTTTGTAGAAGGCGGTTTCACCGACGCCACTATGGCGGCTTCGCTGTTTGAACCCGCTTCCGTCAGGGCACGGGGTAGCTTGATTGGTGCGCGTGAAAGCCAGAGCCTGGACTTTGCCGGTATGGTCATTGTGGTGTATCCAGGGTCCCCGGCACGACGATTGGCGCAGGGTGAGGAAACGGAGATGCACCTGCTCGGTGTGAAACCGGTCTATCGTGGTAACCAGCTTGTTAGAGCGTTAGTCGCCGCGGCAGTGGATGATGCCGTACAGAATGGTTATACCGCGATGCTGTTAGCAACCCAACCCAGCATGCGAGCTGCTCACCGGCTGTATGAG
>JAHEDA010000416.1 GCA_024641445.1 Gammaproteobacteria bacterium | reverse complement strand
ACATCAACAGGAAGCGCACATAGTCCTGCGTACTATGCAATATCTCACCCGCCGCGCGTGTCTCCTGCGGCTCACGCAGTAATAGATTCGTGACGATGCCAACCCCCATGCAGGCGGCCATCACCAAATAGGTCCACATCCAGGCGCTATAGACATAGCCCTCACCGCCACCGAAACCACTGGCGAGATACAAGGCCCCCGCACCCGAGGTGATCATGCCAATACGGTAACCACCGATGTACATCGCAGATAAGGCGGCCTGAAATTCCTTCTCCACCAGTTCGATACGCAAGGCGTCGATCACGATGTCCTGACTCGCCGCGGCAAAGCCGAGTAATACGGCGGCAAAGGCCATGCGGCCCAGCCCGTGAGTGGGGTCACTCAGGGCCATCTGAATGATCGCCGTGATCACCAGCAACTGTGCGACCAGCAACCAACTCCGCCGCCGCCCAAGGAGGCTATGCAAAAACGGCAGTGGCAGGCGGTCCATTAGTGGTGCCCAGATAAACTTGAAGGAATAGCCCAGCGCCGCCCAGCTAAAATAAGTCACTTCAGCACGGTCGATCCCCGCCTTGACCAGCCAGATGGAGAGCGTGGAAAAGATTAACAATAGCGGGATTCCCGCCGTAAACCCCAGCGCCAACATCGCCAACGCCTTGGGTTGGAGATAAATCAGCAGCGCCTCACGCCAGCTATGCAGGGGGTTCAATCGAGGAGTAGACATCGGCGCACTTTAACATGCGGCGCATATTTCCAGTACACATTCAGCCTTAAGGCAAAGCGTCTGCTTGTCCCTCCAACCTCCCTGATTTGATCCTATTTCAGGAGCTTGAAGGCATGCGACCAGTCATTCCGGAGAAAGCCGGGGATACACCACAACATACAAAGCGGTTCGATGGCGCGAGCGGCCTCACACGCCCCCATGTCCTCGACCTCCCAGCCAAACTGATCGAGGATATTACTGACCGTCAGCTTTGCCGAGGCCTCGCCGCTATCCATCGGCCCGAGAGATTCTTCACCAGCAACTCTGATTGCGCTGACGCTTCACAAGTACCCAGCATGGAGTTCTGCCCAGACTTGAGAAAGCCGCTGGCCAAGACCTTGGCCACATCACCTTAACCCAATACGCCGGTCTTATTCATCAAGCAGACGTTTCTTGAGATATTCTGGCATCTTCAGGGTCTGCATATTCCACCCCTCTAGCTGCAGGATCTCCGTCAAGCACAGTTCAAGCTCGGCAAGACATTTCTCAGCAGTTGCGCTTATCCTTTCATGTACAGAGCGATCGGTGTCTGTCGCATTCAGACACTGCATTTGTAGCGCATGCATCTTTAGAATTGTATCAATTGCGACACATACCTGTGCCGGACAAGCACACTGATAGATTAAGGCCTGATCACGAATATAGGTAAGCTGCTCGGTGGTATAGGTCTGCTGCATATTCCCCCTCCACAATAGGGAAACGAAATGTCTGTTTAACTTTAGCACAGCCTCTCCACTTCCAGTACACTCCTGCCATGCAGCGTCACATCATCGGCTTTCACCAGGACGAACACGGTGACTGGGTCGCCGACCTCGACTGCGGCCACAGCCGTCACGTCCGCCACAACCCGCCATGGCAGAATCGGCCGTGGGTGATTGACCCTCAGGAGCGGGAGAAGTTTGCTGGGGTGGAGATGGCGTGTAAGAAATGTGCGAATTGAAATCACTGCTGTCCCGTTAACACAACCTTGCTACTTAATAAGCCACTGATTTAGTGAATACCTTGTTTGAACAAGGCGTAGAAGACATGAAATTACGCTATTGTAGATTCGGACCCATCCCTTCTCCCTCAGGGAGAAGGTTAGGATGAGGGGATAGCGAGAACAATGAGTTACCAATTTTGATCCCCTCACCCCAACCCTCTCCCGGTGGGGAGAGGGAGTTAACGGGACAGCGGTGAATTGAAATCTTAATAAACTTCGTTGGGCTTCATTTCATTCTGCCCAACCTACGCACTTTCTGTACGACTTTCATCTGTAGACAAGATAGGAAAAGACAGTATCTGAATGACCTCGATTAGTTAAGTCTGACTCGCATACAAGTCATGCTCATCACTCCCGGTGATCTCAACCTCGATGATCTCACCCGGTGCGACATCAAATACACCCTCGACAAACACCACGCCATCAATCTCCGGCGCGTCACCCGGT
>JAHEDA010000108.1 GCA_024641445.1 Gammaproteobacteria bacterium | reverse complement strand
CGGTGGTAGGTAGATTGAAGAGATGGCTGTAGGTGTGGGCCATTAGCTCATTGGATTTTTTGCTAGCAGCATACAGGCTGACGTGGTGGTCGACGTTATTGTGTATGGAGAAGGGGTAGTTGGTGTTGGCGCCATAAACCGAGCTGCTTGATGCGTAGACCAGATGCTCAACGTCATTGTGGCGGCAGCCTTCCAGGATGTTTACGAACCCTACAATGTTGGTATCGACATAGGCGTGCGGATTCTCAAGCGAGTAACGTACACCGGCCTGGGCGGCCAGATTAATCACCCGGTTCGGTTTGTGTTTCTTAAATATCTCGACCATACCATCACGGTCTTCGATGTTGGCGCGGACATCAGTAAAGCCTTTGTAGGCCTTGACCCGCGCAAGGCGGGCTTCCTTGAGAGTAGGGTCATAGTAATCATTGAGATTGTCAATGCCGACGACCTCATCACCACGTTCCAATAAACGAATGGCGAGGGTCGAGCCAATGAAACCTGCTGTACCGGTGATTAGTACCTTCATTACTTCTCCGAATTATGAGTTAATTTGACTTTAGAGCCGGGCATCAACTTGTTCTTTGGGGAATAGGTTCTTGACATCGAATAGCACGGCATCAGGTTTGCCGAGTGCGCGTATCGCTTTCACACCCATCTCGCGAAATTGCTTATGTGCCACGGCCAATATGACGGCGTCGTATTTACCGGGGGTGAGTGTAGTGATAGGGTTGATACCATATTCGTGCTTGGCTTCCTCAGCCGATATCCACGGGTCATAGACATCAACGTTGGCGTGATAGGTTTTGAATTCATTGATAATGTCGACAACGCGGGTGTTGCGCAGATCAGGACAGTTTTCTTTGAAGGTCAATCCTAATACGAGGATGTTGGAGTCAACAACATGCACACGCCGCTTGGTCATGAGTTTCACGACACGGCCAGTCACATAACCACCCATATTGTCGTTAACGCGCCGTCCGGCCAGAATGACTTCAGGGTTGTAACCAATTTCTTGGGCTTTGTGTGTGAGGTAGTAAGGGTCGACACCGATACAGTGACCACCGACAAGACCCGGGCGGAAGGGGAGGAAGTTCCATTTCGTCCCGGCAGCCTCAAGCACCTCTAGGGTGTCGATGCCAAGTTTATTGAAGATGATGGCCAGTTCATTGATGAGCGCGATGTTTAGATCGCGTTGAGTGTTTTCAATGACCTTTGCCGCTTCGGCGACCTTGATACTGGAGGCCTTGTGGGTCCCGGCGGTAATGATGGACTTGTACAGATTATCGACAAATTCCCCAATCTCGGGTGTAGAGCCGGAGGTGACCTTGAGAATAGAGGTTACACGGTGTTCCTTGTCGCCGGGATTGATGCGCTCAGGGCTATAACCAGCGAAGAAATCCTTGTTGAAGACCAGACCTGAGAATTTCTCCAGGATGGGTACGCAGACCTCCTCGGTCGCCCCAGGATAGACGGTAGATTCATATATAACCACGTCACCCTTGCTCAAAACCTTGCCAACTGACTCACTAGCCTTCTCTAATGGGGTTAGATCAGGGCGTTTATGCAGGTCGATGGGGGTGGGGACCGTCACGATGTAGACATTACAGGCCCGCATATCCTCAAGATTGCTTGAATAACTCAGCAAGGTAGCTGATTTAAGCAGTTCAGGCTCAACCTCAAGGGTGTAATCATGGCCTGCCATGAGCTCGTTAATGCGTTTGGCGTTGATGTCAAAGCCGGTTGTAGGAAATTTCTTACCAAATTCGACTGCCAGAGGCAGCCCAACATAGCCAAGTCCGATGATGCCAATATGACAGTTCTGAAGGTTTTTCATCCCCGCTCCCTTGAAGATGTTGAGACGTGTTGTAGCTAGTGTGATTGTTGATTCATTCGATTATAATGGGGGTAAGGGAAAAGGTAAACGATTGTAAAAAAAGTAAATCTAGGTCTGCATGGACATGTGGGTTGCGCATCCAAAACCTCTTGGATATCGCCTGATGGAGTGGGCCAGTAAATTCACAGTGGTGGAGCGTGAGGGGCAAGGAAGTTGGCAACAATTCGTGTTTTTAAACAGTATGTCCGCATACCTTTCCTGATCTTGGGATTGCTTGAGTATCTGGTTCTAATGGGTTCGATCCATGTTGCCTATAAGGTCAGATTTGTAAATTCGGTAGACTACAATCCGTCTTCGATTGGTCTGTATGTTCAGGCTGCGGGTATTGCTGCCGTCATGCTTCTCAGCATGATGTCCGTTGGCTTATATTCCGTACGCATCCGCGAAGGTGTCATTGGCTATCTGCTGCGGTTTATGGCTGGTTATTTTCTGTCTGTCGTTTTTCTGTCTGTCATTTTTTATCTCTTACCGGATATGTTTGTTGGCCGCGGAGTGCTTGTGTTAGCCATGCTGATTTCTGGTGTGGTATTGCTCTGTTCGCGCATTTTTGTACTTATTGGAAAACCCAATATATTACGCAAGCGTATACTTGTACTCGGTGCAGGTAAAACAGCTAAAGTCATTACGGAGTTGAGACGCAAATCTGATCAGTTTGGTTTTATTATTATTGGGTTTGTGCACTTGCGTGGTGAACATGATGAAGTTGATAAGCACAGGATCATCCATGTGGACGTTCCGCTCTCAGATTTTGTTATCGATAATGATGTGGATGAAATAGTTGTCGCGGTTGACGACAGGAGAAAAAATCTCCCGATTCATGAGTTGCTGGATTGCAAGATGAGGGGCGTGGATATTGCGGACTTACTCACTTTTTTTGAAAGAGAGTCAGGCAAGATACGGATTGATCAATTACACCCAAGTTGGTTCCTGTTTTCAGATGGTTTCCGTAGCGGGACGTTGGTGGATGCCACCAAGAGGATATTTGATATAGTCGTTAGCTCGTTTTTGCTCTTGATTTCTCTGCCATTTATTCTATTCACAATTATTGCAATCAAACTTGAGGAGGGGTGGACTGCGCCGATTCTCTATCGCCAGGTCAGGGTTGGTCAGGATGGAAAACCATTCCAGGTGTTAAAATTCAGGAGCATGCGTGTTGATGCTGAAAAAAGTGGCAAGGCCCAGTGGGCAGTTAAAAACGATAACCGGGTAACAAAGGTCGGTGGCTTCATTCGCAAGGTCAGGATAGACGAATTACCTCAAATCATTAATGTATTTCGAGGAGATATGAGCTTTGTAGGGCCCAGGCCAGAGCGGCCTGAGTTTGTGGTTGAGCTCTCAGAGAAGATTCCTTACTTCAATGAGCGCCACCGAGTAAAGCCTGGGATTACAGGCTGGGCACAGTTAAAGTATCCCTATGGCGCATCAGAAAAAGATGCACTTGAAAAGTTGCAATATGACCTATTTTATGTAAAAAACTACACTCTGCTGCTGGATTTTATGATAATGCTTCAGACTGCTGAAGTAGTCCTGTTCAGCCGTGGTGGGCGGTAATCTTCTTGTAATCAAGAATGGTCGCACAGGAAATTCCTGTTTGTTGTCAACTGAAGGGTCAGGACGTACAAAAAATCTTGCTCAACAATTTGAAGATACAGATTATTTAATGGGCCATATTATATGGTATGTGATGACAATGTGGTCGAAGGATGGAAAACTATGATTCAGACGCTTAACAGATATATTTTGACTATGATGCTGGCATCGTTGACCGCATGCTCAACATCAGTGCTTGATGTGAATGAGATGTCAGCAAAAAGCATTGGTGTTAGCGAGGATTATGTGATTGGTCCAGGTGATGTATTAAATATATTTGTATGGAGAAATCCTGAGATTTCAGTAAGTATACCAGTTAGACCGGACGGGAAGATTTCCACGCCACTTGTTGAAGATATTCCTGCTATAGGTAAAACGCCCGCACAACTTGCACGTTATATCGAAGGTAAATTGGAAAAATATATACGGACACCAGTGGTGACAGTTATTGTCACACAGTTTTATGGCCCATTCATAAAGCAAGTTCGTATCATAGGCCAAGCTGTAAAACCCCAGGCAATACCTTATAGAAATGGCATGACATTACTTGACGCAATGATAGCTGTTGGGGGGCTTACAGAATTTGCCGCTGGAAATAGAGCTAAGTTAATCCGCCATGCTGAGGGAAAAGATATGGTGGCAAAAGTAAGGCTTGATGATCTCGTGAAGGATGGTGATATTTCGGCAAATATAAAATTACAGGCTGGTGATATCGTGATTATCCCGGAGTCTTTTTTTTAAGGTGACAGTATGAATGATAATCTCAAACGATTGATATTGCAGATTCATGGTGTGTGGCTTTATCGCTGGCATGCGCTTATTGTGACATGCTTTGTAGCGGTGTTCGGATGGGCGGGATTATCTCAGATACAGAGTAAATACTACTCAGAAGCATTGTTACAAGTCGATTCAGATTCTGTGTTACGCCCGCTATTAAAGGGGCTCGCAGTTGATACTGATATAGACCAGAGAGTAAGGCAGGTGACTCAAGCGCTACTTAGTCGTCCAACACTTGAACGGCTAGCGCTTGAGATGGGTTTTATTAATAACGAAACAAGCGCAGCAAAAATTGAGTCGGTCATATCTGGGTTAAGCAAAAAAATTGATATAAAAGCACCTAACATTAAATCCAAGGATAGTAATAATCTCTATACTATTGGTTATGCATCTCAAAACCCGGTTGAATCTTTTAAGGTTACACAATTACTCGTAAAGTATATGGTTGAAGGGAGTATTGGCGCCAACAAAGACGAGTCTGAAGCGGCCCAATCATTTTTAGCGTCGAAAATTAAGGAGTATGATGAGAAGCTGTCTATCACTGAGAAAAAATTGGCCGAATTCAAGCAAAAGAACATTGGGTTAATGCCTGGCCAGGGTGGAGGATATTATAATAGACTTCAGACTAGTAATGAAAAACTTGAGGAAATGAAGGAGAAGCTCAAACTGGCTATTGATCGTCGTACTCAGCTTCAAGCCCAAGAGAAATTGCTGGCGCAAACATCAACTAGCAATGCAATTGAGAACCAACTGTCCAAGCTAAGAGATGATTTGAATAAACTATTGTTAAGTTATACATCGGAGCATCCAGACGTAGTGGCTTTAAAAGAGGTTATTTCTCAACTCGAAAAAAGAAAATCTACCCCGATGTCAAGCGCAGAAATAGACAAGGCGTTGAGCACAAACCAAGTATACCAAAACCTGCTTATCTCCATAAACGAAAATAACATACAGATTTCCACAATTGAATCTCAAGTAGTTGAGCAAGAAAAGCGAATCAGTGAGTTGAAAAAATTGGTAAATACAATACCGCATATTGAGGCTGAACTTTCTAAGTTAGATAGAGACTATACTGTAGTTAAGGATGAGCACGCGACCTTGGTGTCAAGATTGCAGTCGGCTAAATTATCCGATGCGGCTGAGCAAAGTAGCACGAATTTAAAATTTAAACTTATTGATCCTCCTGTCGTACCCTTGAGTCCAGTTAGTCCGAAGAGACCACTTCTTGCAACAGGTATTTTGTTTGCTGCATTTATCGTCGGCGTTTTGGTGGCTTATCTTCTAAATATGCTAAAACCAGTTTATTCAACGGCCTATGAACTGAGGCTTGCTACTGGATTTCCTGTGCTTGGCGTAGTGTCATATGTTTCAACTCAAGCAGAACAGAATGCAGAGGTGTTAGACAATAAGCGTATTATGTATGTGAGCATCGGTTTGATTATTACCTATATACTTGTATTGATACTTCAGGCGATATTCTCATGAGTAGCATTGAAAAGGCAATTAGTAAGGCACGTAAAGGAAATGAGTCTTCTGGGAATTATCGAGATGCTGTGAAAAAAAATCAAGCAGGTCAGCATGAGGTTAGACGATCTAAGTTGAAGAATGCAGGTTTTTCATCTTTCCTTGAGCAAAAAAAATCTCTTTCGTTAGAGCAGAGGCAAACTCAAAGAGATGAGTTCCGTCAGATTAAACGTCCAGTTCTTGAGAATATATTCGGAAAGACTGCCCATGATATTTCTCACGCAAATCTTGTTATGATCACAAGTGCTACTCAAAACGAGGGCAAATCATATAACGCAGTTAATCTCGCATTAAGTGTTGCGGAAGAACTCGATTGTAGCGTATTGCTAGTCGATCTTGATGTTCGGATGCGTAGCATTTCATGTGTATTTGATTGTGATAAAGAGCCTGGGATTATGGATGTTTTATCTGGAGACACATTAGAATTACCGGATGTGATTATCGATACTGGTGTCGAAGGGCTGAAGTTTATTCCTGCTGGACATGAGGTTGACAATATTCATGAACTTCTGACGAGTAAAAAAATGTCTTCTTTGTTAGATGAGATTTCCAGCCGCTACAAGGACAGGGTTGTTATAATTGATACCCCACCGCTGCTAGCAACCACAGAAGCCTTGTCTTTAGCGAATGCAATGGGGCAGATAGTTGTAGTCGTCGAAGCTGATCGTACTAATAGGGCTCTGGTCGAAAAGTCTATACAAATGCTTGATAAAACGAAACCTATTAGCCTTATTCTAAATAAAGTGACATGGCTTCAGAAAAGTAATTCGCAATATGGTTATTTATATGGTGCCATTTGATGAATGAAAGATGCAGTCTTCGATGGAGATTGTAAAATGTATCTCCGCCAAATACTATTTTTCTTGGTGCTATATTTTTATTTTGTAGCTATTGTGTCTGCAGATAGTAATATCGAGCCTAGCCTGATAATAGGGAGGGCATATACTGACAATTTGCTGCTAGAAGAAGTAAACCCTAAAAGGGATTTTGTCACGAGAGCAATTCCTGGGCTTGTCGCAAACACAAAAGGGCCAAGGATAAATGCAACATTATCGTATGCAGTTGAAGCGGATTACTATGATAACTACAACGAATACAATTCAATATATCAAACTCTAAAAACTAATGCTAAGACAATTCTGATCAAAGACACTCTGTATCTTGATCTTTTTGCGTCACAATCCCAGGTGAATCTTGATGCTTCAGGCAAAACATCCGTTGATAATATATCAATAACAAATAACAGGTCTGACTTACTCATATACGGTGCGACACCGAAAATTAAGTTTAAGAGTGAAAATATCGGAACATTTGATGCGAGTAGTGCTGTGACAGTCGTTAAGTACGCTGCGGATCATAAGTATGATGCTGCCATAAGAAATGATGTCTTTAGACTTTCAACAAACGAAGCTGGCCCCACCACCATGTCTTTTGATATTCTGCAGAACAGAACAGAGGTTGCCTATGCTTCAAACAATGTTGTCGTATTAGACGTCCTGGGGGCAGGAATGTATTATCATCCTGGTGAAAAGACTCGAATTTATCTGAAGTATGGCATAGAAGATAACTCACTTTCTTCGTTGACGAGTACTCTTGTACACAACAGCACGTTGTATCGGACTATTGGTATAGACTGGGGAAGCGACAAGAACAACACAGCACTTCTTGAAGTAAGTAATAAATACGATAGACAAGTTTACCGCATGGATATTGTCAGGGATGGTGTGCATTCCAATCTTGAGGTTGGGTATCAGGAGGGATATTCTACTTTGGCGACACAACAAATCCAATTTGATCTCTCCGGGCAAAACTCAACTGATATAAGACCACTCTACGATATAGATCTTGATAAAGAATATATTTATGAGAAGTCCTCATTCGGAAAACTCAGGTACAAGTTAAAAAAATCATACATAGAAGTAGGATATCAATCAAAGCACAGAGATAGTTTGTTATTTCATACGCAGGATCGTGTTTCGCAAAATTATACTGCTATCCAGTGGGATGTTACGCATCAAACAAGTGTCTATTTGCAGACGTCCAAGACTGTAACAGATTATAATTCGACAGATTCGGGGGATGTGCAAGAGATACAAAATATTGATATAACGAATTTGATTGGGAAAAAATCACGAATTAATTATACGATAAGCCGCGTATCGAG
>JAHEDA010000415.1 GCA_024641445.1 Gammaproteobacteria bacterium | reverse complement strand
ACCCAATTATTTCTCCCAGGGATTCGTCGCACATATTTGCCTACCGCCAGGGCCGGGGTATCACGGTTGAAGAATTCGCCCTGGATGTATCTAAGGTTGCAGGTCGAATCAGGCTCTATGCGTATCATCTAAATGAATGCGAGGACCGTTACTATTTCCTGGTCCTATTTGTGGCCGCGCTATTGAAAGAATCCATCAGCCTTTTGCCACCCTCCAAGATGGAAGTCGATATAAAATTGATCATCGACCACTACCCGCATACAGACAGGATCAATGATGCGATGGTGAGGGAGGCAATCGAGTATGGCCAGGTCGACAAGGGGTGCGCGGAATATCTTCTATGTAAGAGAGTTTCATATGACCGTATGGTCGCTGTCCTTTTCACTTCCGGTACGTCTGGGCAATCAAAACCAAATGTAAAGTTATGGGGGAGTCTAGTCGATAGTGCGCAGCGAGTTGGTCATCGATTTAATCTTCGGTCGGATCACACGATAGTCGCTACGGTACCGCCACAGCACATGTATGGGTTTGAGACCAGCATCATTTATCCTCTGGTTTGCGGAGTAAGCCTGCATGCTGGTAGGCCTTTTTACCCAGAAGATATCCGGATAGCGTTGGAGCAGGTGAAAGACACCCCGGTTTTGATTACCACACCGATGCATCTTGATGCGAGCGTCGGGATGCGGCCACCAGTCAGGAAGGTTGATTTTATTGTATCTGCTACGGCGCCGTTGAGACGCGAGACGGCCAAGAAAGCCGAGGCGTTATTTGGTGCCCCTGTGTTTGAGATATATGGATGCAGCGAAGCGGGTGTGGTGGCAACTCATCGCACCGTTCAGGAGGAAGATTGGGGTTTGCTCAGCGGGTACGAGATTACGTGTGCAGAAGAGGGTGCGTATCTTAGGACGCCAGCGGACATCGGTAAGACAAAATTACCAGACGTTATCGAAAAAACAGGTCATGCCCGTTTTAGGCTGATAGGGCGAGACAAGGATGTCATTAAGGTGGGTGGGAAGCGCAGCTCATTGCGCGCATTAAAGGAGAAATGGCTATGTGTGCCGGGTGTAACAGATGCTGCCGTTTATATGCCTCCTTACGAGATGGGTCGCCGTCAAAGACTGGTCGCTGTTCTGGTGGCACCAGGCATGGATTCAAAGCAACTCAAGAAGGAATACCGTCATTTAGTTGATGAAGTATTCGTGCCCGGCAAGATCGAGATAATAGAGACGCTACCTTATAACGATGTTGGGAAGCTTCCACTCTCAGCATTACTTGCAATAACGGGGTAGAGAATGACGGCGATCAGTAAAACAAGAATAGATAAAACGCACCCAGCGCTAGAAGGTCATTTCCCGGGACACCCTATTGTGCCAGGCGTGGTCATGCTGCAGTTCGTGATAGATACTATTAAGCAGCAGATCGATGGGCGGCCTGACGTTTATTTGAATGTTGTCAAATTCCTAAAGCCTATCTATCCAGAAGAAACCATTGAAATAAAATTCGCAGAGAATACGCGCGGCCACTATGACTTCACCTGCTATCGAGGAGAAGATCATGTCATAACGGGCACTTTTGTACGCGAGAGTAATCAGCGAGGGAAAATATAATGGCAGACGACGGATGGGAAGCGCAGCCGGAGCGCAGTAATCCAATTGCGTTGAGAGCCATTAAATGGGTTGCACTACATTTGCCTCGCTGGTTTGCAAGGGCATGGTTAATCCCGATAACAGGTTATTACTACCTTACCTCAAGGAAGGTGCGCTATGCATCTTCGCATTATCTAAAGAGAAGCGTGATCAGGAGCGGTACGCCCTGGAATGTGATACGTCATATCTACACGTTTGCGGCCACTATTCTCGATCGAGTTTATTTCCTCACGGGGAGATTCGATCTGTATGACGTGCAGATAAGTGGCTTGGATAGTCTGGAGAGAGTAATGGCTGGGAATAGAGGCTGCCTTTTAGTAGGCGCACATCTGGGCAGTTTCGATGTCATGCGTGCACTCGGTATAACGCAACAGAATATCCCTTTAAAAGTGCTTATGTATCGTCAGCATAACGCCATGATTGCCAAGATACTTGATGAACTAAATCCTTCGCTATCTGAAAACATTCTCGACCTAGCGGATGAGAATGTAATGTTAAAAGTCATGGAGGAGGTTGAGGGAGGCTCTGTTGTAGGTATGCTAGGGGACC
>JAHEDA010000107.1 GCA_024641445.1 Gammaproteobacteria bacterium | reverse complement strand
CGTAATGGGAAGTTGCACCGATCAGCTTGACGCCTCGATCATAGGCTTGGTGGTAGGGTTTAGCACCCGCGAAAGAGGGTAAGAAGCTGTGGTGAATATTGATAATACGCCCTGTGTACTGTGTACACATCGAGGCAGGCAGGATCTGCATATACCGAGCAAGTACCAGAATGTCGGCTTGATAGGCTTTAAAATATGTGTCGATGGCATCAAAGGCCTGTTGCCGCCCTTCAAGATCGGAACTTTCCGGGATCGACACCCAATGAAATGGTAGGTTATGCATCTCAACATAACTACGAAGGTCTTCGTGGTTCGAGATCACAGCCACCAGTTCAAAGTTAAAATCCTGCGTGCGCCACCGATAGAGCAGTTCGCTCAGGCAGTGTTCCTGCTTGCTCACCAATACAACGATACGCTTCGGCTGATTCGAATCGGTAATCTTCCATTCCATTTCGAATGTTGAGGCACATTCGGAAAAATGCTCGCGAAACTCATCAATATCAAATGGCAGCGAATCCGCACGAATAACGTGCCGCATAAAGAACCAGTTACTCTCCACATCGGTATGGTAGTTGGCCTCTGTGATCCAGCCATTGTGCCTAGCCAGAAAACTACTCACATGAGCAACGATACCGACGCGGTCACGGCAACTGGCTACCAGGGTGTAATTTCGTGGCATGATTACTCTACCTGCTGATTAGGAAACACATCTGCACACTTCTATTTTTCAAGCCAGAAATCCGAGATATCCAGCGTTATGGGTGTTTTTAAGTCAATACAAAATAACATAATACTCGCGATCTGCTGCATATCCATGACCCTTGCTACCGGCGCATTTTGTACGTCCCGCAGTGGGATTTGATAGTCATTCCGACCCGGCTTCACTACCAAACGCTGATTATAACGGTCATTAAACTCAAAATTATGCCGCCGATCGTGAATCCGCAACACCACCGCTACCGGTTCATCCAGTTGGGAGAAGACAGAAAACAGTAGACTTGTATAACCCGTCCAGTCCGCAGTGGTCTCAACGATGGTGATTCCAGGATAGGTCCCTGGCAGCAAAGTCAGTCTGGCCCCATGTACATTCACATCTGTACTATGGATATCATGGCCTTCCGTGATACCCGTCAGGATTGCTCTCTGCAGACTGACAAATCGGGTATTCCAGCTTGCGCCAAATTCGGTAAGCCGGGGAAAGCTCTTGTATCGGTCAATATATGCAACCGACAAGCTAATTACGGGGTAAAAACCCAATAACAATAACAGCAGACCAGGCACGGCAAAACCAATTCGCAGAGACAGCTCTCGCCCGCGCGATGAAACTGCCACCTGTCGCTTCCTCGCGGCGGATAGACTGAGGAAGGCACCCGCGCCAATGGCATCGTGCAGGACATCATTTATATCGGCATCACGTTGGAGAAAGGACTGGCAAACCTCAACGAAAACCCCGAGCAGCACCGTCAGCACGAGTGCGGAGAGATAGAGATAAATTGCACTCTTATCCCTGAAAAGATTTGCTGACCTGAGAAACATCAATAGCGCAAGGGCAATAATTCCAAACACAGGGATGTGCCCGGTATTTTGCACCTCATCCCAAAGCAGGGTCGTTCCGGGTAAATCGACAAAAATCGTAATACACAGGAATATCACGATGAGTAGGAGCAAGAGATAGCGTTGAGTGCGGATGCGCGTTCACTCCGACCAGGAATTCTTTACGATGAATTTGGTCGGGACGGCAGGATTTGAACCTGCGACCCCTTGCACCCCATGCAAGTGCGCTACCAGACTGCGCTACGCCCCGAAGATATGAAATTGACCTGATTGGATAAAGCAGGCGGCGTATGATACTCGAATCGCCTACAGGATGGAAACTCTTACGGGGTAAGCAGCACCCGTAATTCTTCGAGTTCCATAAGTAGCTCATGCAGGACATGCTTGTCATCCAAGGCCCCACCGCTGCCAACGCTCTCGGTCATTTGCAGACGTGCGCCACCGATGGTGTAGCCCTGCTCATACAAGAGGCTGCGGATCTGGCGGATCATGACAACATCCTGACGCTGATAATAGCGACGGTTGCCCCGGCGTTTGACCGGCTTGAGCTGGGGGAATTCCTGTTCCCAATAGCGCAGGACGTGCGGCTTGACGTTGCACAGGTCGCTCACCTCACCGATGGTGAAGTAGCGCTTACCGGGGATCGGTGGGAGCTCGTTATTGTTGCTGGGTTCGAGCATAGGCCTCTACTCTGGCTTTAAGCTTCTGGCCCGGACGGAACGTGACCACCCGGCGTGCGGTAATGGGGATTTCCTGACCCGTTTTGGGGTTTCGCCCAGGACGCTGTTTTTTATCGCGCAAATCAAAATTTCCGAAGCCGGAGAGCTTAACCTGCTGGCCATTCTCCAGCGCCCCCCGAATCTCTTCAAAAAACTGTTCGACGATTTCCTTGGCTTCCCGCTTGTTGAGGCCTAATTCCTCAAACAGCCGCTCGGCCATCTCCGCTTTTGTCAGCGCCATCCAGGTTTCTCTCGTTATTCTCGCAATGTGGCCTTGAGCTCGGACTTCAATACCCCGAGTATTCGCCCCATGGCGGTTTCGATGTCGTTGTCAGTAAGAGTGCGCGAAAGATCCTGGAAGGTCAAGCCCAGCGCGAGACTTTTTCTACCAGAATCAATACCTTCGCCTGTATAAATATCAAACAACTCAAGGTTTGTCAGCGTCCCCGGGGCCGATTTCTTGATGGTTTCTTGCACATTCAGTGCAGAAATAGTTCGATCTACCACGATCGCAAGGTCTCGACGTATGGCCGGGAAACGCGACAGGGGCTCAAAGGCCGGGACTCGGGTGGTGGCCATGGCGGACAAGGGCAGCTCGAAGAGATAGACCTGCTGTGACAGCCCCAGCTCCTTTATCAGCCCTGGATGTAAAGCCCCCACCCAACCGACATCCCCTTTCTTCTCGTGGCTGATTAGGGCGCTCTGGCCAGGGTGCAGTACCGGGTGAGGCTTGGCGGAGAAGGTATAGGCCTGTGCCTCAGCGGTCATAGCCAAGACAGCCTCCACATCACCCTTGAGGTCGTGAAAATCGACCATGGTGGCAGGCAAACCCCACTGCTTTGGGTAGCGGCTACCGGTTACTACCCCGGCCACTACCTTCTCCTGCCTTAGCCCGGAGTCAGCTTTGATAAATCGTAGTCCAACCTCAAACAAGGCGACCCGGCTCTGTTGGCGATTGAGATTGTATTGAAGGGCCTGCACTAGACCGGGCCAGAGACTCGTCCGCATCATACTCAGCTCGGCAGAGATGGGGTTTGCCAGTGCGACAGGCGTGTGCTCGGGGTCAAGCTTGGCCTGTAGGTCCTCAGAGACAAAGCTATAGGTAATGGCCTCTTGATAGCCTCGGTCGACCAACAACCGACGCAACTGTCTTGGGTTGAGGCGCGACTCGGGGCGAGCACCAATACGCATCTGACCTTGCGGCCGGGTATTTGGAAGCTGGTTATAGCCATAGACGCGGCCCAATTCCTCGATGAGGTCTTCTTCAATGCTCATATCGAAGCGATGCGAGGGCGGGGTCACCTGCCAATCCTGCCCAACTACCACGAGATTCATACCCAGGCGAGACAGGATGTCCTCGACCTGCTCTGGACTCATTGCAATGCCCAGCACTTTCTCGATACGCGAGGGGTGTAAGGTGATCGGGCTACGGAGAGGCAACAGGGTAGACTCCGCCACCTCGACTACCGGTCCAGCCTTACCACCAATAATCTCTAGCAATAAGGCACTCGCACGTTCGAGAGCCTGTACCTGCAGCACAGGGTCTACCCCGCGTTCAAACCGGTGAGAAGAGTCTGTATGCAGACCGTAAGAACGAGCACGTCCGGCGATAGCGAGCGGGCTAAAGAAGGCGCTCTCAAGAAAGATATCCCGCGTCACATCGGATACGGCTGAAGAATCGCCGCCCATCACGCCGGCCATGGCAAGTACCTGCTTGGCATCGGTGATAACGAGCGTGCCCTCACTCAAGGCAATGGTTTGTCCATCGAGCAGCTTAATCTGCTCACCCTTGCGCGCATGGCGTACCATGATCCTGTCGCTAATCTTTTGCAGGTCAAAGGCATGCATGGGTTGGCCGAGCTCAAGCAGAATGTAGTTGGTGACGTCCACCACCGGACCAAGGCTCCGCAGCCCACTGCGTCGGAGGTGCTCCTGCATCCAGATGGGGGTCTCGGCTGCGGGATTGATACCTCGAATGATACGACCGGCATAACGGGGACAATCCGCCTTGGCCTCCAGCATAACGGGTAAAACGTCTTTGCTAGTCACTGAGACCGGTTTAATCTCAGGGCGTTTCAATTCAAGCTTATTCAATGCCGCCACTTCACGGGCAATCCCCAGAACGCTGAGACAGTCACTCCGATTCGGTGTGAGCCCAAGTTCTATGCTAACGTCATCAAATTTTAGATAGGCGCGAATATCCTGACCGACAGGTGCATCGAGAGGTAATTCGAGCAGTCCCTCTGCCTGCTCAGCAACGCCCAGTTCCTTGGCCGAACACAACATACCGTGAGACTCGACGCCACGGAGTTTGGATTTCTTGATTTTGAGATCACCCGGTAACTGGGCACCAATAAGGGCAGCCGGCACACGTAGACCCTGGCGAACATTGGCGGCGCCACACACGATAGTTACAGACTCAGTCTTACCGATATTTACCTGACAGACACGTAGCTTATCGGCATCCGGGTGCGGTTCAACCTTCAGCACTTCCGCCACGACAACATGAGTAAACTCACCGGCAACGGCCTCAATCGCATCGACCTCCAACCCCGCCATGGTGAGTTGTGTCGAGAGTTGTTCCGTGGAAAGCGGTGGATTCACCCACTCTCGTAACCATTGCTCACTGAATTTCATTATGCAGTACCCCGGTGTGGAACCTGCTGCAGGTTCACAGTTTTTAATTAAATTGTTTGAGGAAGCGCAGGTCATTTTCGAAGAACAGGCGCAGGTCATTCACGCCATAGCGCAACATGGCCATGCGCTCGACGCCCAGCCCGAAGGCAAAACCGGTATATTTTTGCGTATCGATATCGACATGCTCAAATACCTTCGGGTGGACCATGCCGCAGCCCAGGATCTCGATCCAGCCGGTGTGTTTGCAGACGCGACAGCCCTTGCCGCTACACATCACACACTGGATGTCAGCCTCGGCTGAGGGTTCGGTAAAGGGGAAATACGAAGGTCGAAAACGCACAGCGAGGTCGGTGCGCTCAAAAAACTGCTGTAGAAAATCATTCAGGATGCCCTTCAGATCCGTGAACGTCACACGCTCATCCACCATAAAACCTTCGACCTGATGGAACATGGGTGTGTGCGTCAAATCTGAATCACAGCGATAGACTCGACCCGGCGCCAGAATTCGCAGGGGCGGTTTCTGCTTCAGCATTGTGCGGATCTGTACCGGCGAGGTATGGGTACGCAGCAGGCTACCATCGGCAAAATAGAAGGTGTCATGCATGGCCCGCGCAGGGTGTGTAGCCGGAATATTCAGCGCCTCGAAGTTATGGAAGTCATCTTCGATCTCCGGGCCCTCGGCGATCTCAAAACCCAGTTGAATAAACAAGTCCTCGATGCGCTCCATGGTACGCGTAACAGGGTGCAGACCACCCAGACCAATACTGCGGCCCGGCAGGGTCACATCTACCGTCTCGCTCATCAACTTGGCATTAAGCTTGGCCTCGTTCAGGACACTCTGACGCGCCTCAAGCGATTCAGAGATCGCCTGCTTCGCAGTGTTAATTAATTGGCCCGCGGCGGGGCGCTCCTCGGCTGAGAGTGTGCCCAAGGCCTTCATGCGATCGGTGATCAGCCCCTTCTTGCCCAGGTACTGTACCCGAACCTGATCCAGCGCCTGCAGGTCGTTACATGCGGCAATGGTAGTTGACGCCTCGTGTACCAGTTTATCGAGTTCTTGTTGCATGCTTGGCTTCGTTTCTTCTGCGTTATAAATGCAAAGGGGAAGGCCTGACGGCCTTCCCCTGCACTGTTACTAGATCGTTCTCTAACCGCATAACACGCGGTTAGCCTGGCTTAGGCAAGGTGGGCCTTGGCTTGCTCGGCAAGCTGGGCAAACGCCGCCTTGTCAAATACAGCGATATCCGCCAGCACCTTGCGATCGATCTCAATGGCGCCTTTCTTCAGACCGTTGATGAAGCGGCTATAAGACATCCCGCATTCACGGCAGGCGGCATTGATACGTGCAATCCACAGGGCACGGAACTGACGCTTGCGTTGACGACGATCGCGGTAGGCATATTGACCGGCCTTGGTAACGGCCTGCTTGGCTACACGAAAGACATTTTTGCGACGACCACGATAGCCCTTAGCGGCATCTGTGACCTTTTTGTGTTTGGCATGTGCCGTAACACCACGTTTTACTCTTGGCATTTTCTCTTACCTCTCAGGCTCAGACGTACGGCAGCATGCGGTTAACGGAACGTACATCAGAGGCATGTATCTGTTCGTTACCACGTAAGTGACGCTTACGCTTGGTGCTCTTCTTGGTAAGGATGTGCCGACGGTGTGACTGGGCACGCTTAAAACCGCCACCGCCCGTGCGTTTAAAACGCTTCGCGGCACTGCGGTTTGACTTTATCTTAGGCATTTCTCATAACTCCGCATTTGTTTAACAAACAGCAGTGCTCAAATGAGCCTGCAACCGATGGACCGTCCCGGTCAGCGTTTTTTCGGTGATAGCACCATAACCATCTGGCGGCCTTCCATACGCGGGAACTGCTCGACCACACCGAGTTCGACGAGGTCTTGCTCCACCCGCTTCAAGAGTTTCATACCGAGCTCCTGATGGCTTAGCTCACGACCACGGAACCTTAGGGTTACCTTGGCCTTATCACCGCTTTCTAGGAAACGTATCAGGTTGCGTAGTTTTACCTGATAATCCCCTTCTTCCGTCCCTGGTCGAAACTTAATTTCCTTCACTTGGATCTGCTTCTGGTTGACCTTGGCGGCATGACGCTTTTTACTTAGCTCATACTGAAACTTACCAAAGTCCATGATGCGGCAGACAGGCGGTTCTGCATCCGGTGCAATCTCCACCAGGTCCAGTTCAGCAGCCAGGGCAAGTTCCTGTGCCTTGGCAATAGCAATCACACCTATCTGTTCACCATCTGCACCAATGACGCGCACTTCGGTTGCGCGGATCTCGTCGTTGATGCGTGTCTCTTTCGCAGTAGCGATATGTTAACCCTCCAAATGACTACGGCCGCGGCACGCGATCTCATCGGTGAGTTTCTTGGTCAATGCCGCCAAGGACATCACGCCAAGGTCTTCACCTCCTCGCGTACGCACGGCCACAGTACGGTTGTCTCTTTCCCGATCCCCCACAACGAGGAGATAGGGCACTCTCTGTAGCGTATGTTCGCGGATCTTAAAGCCTATTTTCTCATTTCTCAAGTCAGCGCTGGCACGAATTCCCTGTTCCTGGAGAATATCGGCCACTTCCCGGGCAAAATCGGCCTGACTGTCGGTAATATTCAGCACCGATGCCTGTTGCGGGGCCAGCCACAGGGGGAAGGCAGCGGCATGGTGCTCGATCAAAATCCCGATAAACCGCTCCATCGAGCCCAGGATGGCCCGGTGCAACATCACCGGGGTCTGGCGCGAACCGTCCTCTGCCACGTACTCCGCCCCCAGTCGCCCGGGCATGGAGAAGTCCACCTGAATGGTGCCGCACTGCCAGACACGGTTAAGACAATCCCGTAGCGAAAACTCGATCTTGGGACCATAGAAGGCGCCCTCCCCTGGCTGTAACGCCCACGCCAGCCCCTTGGCATTAAGGGCCGTCTCCAGGGCCTTCTCGGCCTTATCCCAGACCTCATCCGAACCCACGCGTTGCTCAGGCCGGGTCGAGAGCTTGATGAGGACATCCGTAAAACCGAAGTCCTTATAGACCTCGAATAACAGGT
>JAHEDA010000106.1 GCA_024641445.1 Gammaproteobacteria bacterium | reverse complement strand
GTTCCCGTAATAAATCAGACAGATTGTGCTGACCCGCGCAAGACTGCTCACAATGACGCTGCCAGGCTGTCCAGTCATCGATTTGTTGTTGCCAGGGCACCGCAAAGGGCTGAAGCAAGGCGGAGACCGCCAGCGTTGCCGCCGACTCCTTGCTGCTCGCCAGACCCAATGCAAGTGTGGCCTGACATGGCAGTTCACCCATCATGGCCACATTGCCAGGGCCTGCGTTTGTGTACTGCCACTGCATGGCACCGTGCCGGGAGAAATCCTGCCAACCATCACTCATGCCGACATAACCCGCACTGGCACGCCGCCAGGCATCGCGTTGCTGCGTATCAACCGCGGCCAGCGCGAGACCGAAGGGTCCCTGCTCGGCCCACAACATCCGACGCCCACGATAGACGCCGACCTCTGCCTGATTATTCTGACCCGTACCACCAAGGTGCGGTGCCAACAACACAAAAGGCCGCAGACCCGGCTCACCTTCGAGTAATACATCTATAAGCAATACATCTCGCCGAGGGTCGGGCACAATCCGCAACCGGAGGATAAAGCGTTGGTGTGTATGCACCACTTCTATTGCGGGGACACCTTGCACCGCCCACTTCATCTGATGTTGATGCAAGCGCTTTACCTCAACCCAGAATCCCTTGTCGTCGGCCACGATAAAACCCAGGTCACGGATCTGCGGGATATCAATCCGCGGATAGAAGACCTCATTCACAATGCCGCCACCGATGGTAAACCATATGCGCGAAGGCCCTAGCGAGGTCCCGACGATCTCCTTAGCACTACTGCACCACGTCGGCGGGATACCAGGACCGCCAGGGGCGAAAGTCGCGTTAAATCCAGAAGTGGTCATGATGTGGCCCGTCATTGAGTTCTTGTGCGACCAGCTTTATTTCTTCGTAAGGGTCGGCGTCAGCCAGCTATTGCCATCACGCGCTACCAGCAGGTCTGAGGATTCCGGTCCCCAGGTCCCGGCGACATAATTGGGAAAATCCGAGGCGGTATTTTCTCCCCACACCTCTAACACCGGCATGAGCAGTGACCAGGCGGCTTCTACCTGATCGGCACGCATAAACAGTGTTGCATCGCCTACCATCACATCCCAGAGCAGGGTTTCATAAGCAGCAGGCACTTCTGTTTGAAAGGCCTCGCGATAACTAAAACGCATATCGACGGGTCGTAAACGCAAAGGCGTTCCTGGCTCCTTCGCCATAAATTTGAGTACGATGCCCTGCTCCGGGTTGAGCTGGATAACCAGGCGCGTCGGTTGTGCATTTAACCCTGCCGAGGCAGGAAAGGCCTGATGCGGGACGTCACGAAAGCGAATGGAGATTTCAGAGACATCCGCCGCCATCCGCTTACCCGTACGCAAGTAAAACGGCACGTCCTGCCAACGCCAATTGTCTACATAGAGCTTGAGCGCGGCGTAGGTCTCGATATTCGAGTGCGGATCGACGTTAGGTTCATTACGATAGGCGATACGCTTCACCCCATCGATCCAGCCAGCAGTATATTGACCACGCACGGCAAAGTCGTTTACCAAATCATGTTGGATAGGACGCATGGCGTGCAGGACATCAACCTTCTTGCCCCTGATATCATCGGCACCAAACGAGACCGGCGGCTCCATGGCGACCAGACACAAGAGTTGCAGGAGGTGATTCTGCACCATATCGCGTAGCGCACCCGCGTGCTCATAGAAATGACCGCGCCTCTCTACGCCGAGTGTCTCAGCCACGGTTATGGTCACGTGATCCACATAACGCCGATTCCAGATCGGTTCAAAGATCGGATTGGCAAAACGCATGGCCAGGATATTCTGCACCGTCTCCTTGCCAAGAAAGTGATCGATTCGGAATAACTGACGCTCCTCGAAGACCTTGCACAGGGTTGTGTTGATGCGTCTGAACGATTCCAGGTCGTTACCAAGTGGTTTTTCCACCACCAGTCGTACATGCTCACGGTCCTGCGCCATGCCTGCCGCGCCAAGGCCAAGCGCAATAGGCTCGAACAAACCCGGTGGCGTGGCCAGATAAAATATCCGCTCGGCCTTGCCACCCCACTCCACCTCCTGCGCATCCAGGGTCTTGGCAAGCGAGGTATAAGCTCCACTGTCACTGGCATCATGCTTGACATGGTGGATCAAACTGGCAAATTCGCGCCAGGCCTCGGCAGGTGGAAGACCCCGGCGCGAATTCGCGATCACACCCTGGCGATAGTGCTCACCGAGACTGGCATCATCGACCTCGGCGCGGTCAAGTGCCAGCAGCCGAAATCGTTTGGGTAGATGACCATCGAGGAAGAGATTAAAGATGGCAGGTACGACCAGACGCCAGGAGAGGTCACCACCTGCGCCAAATAATATAAAAACGGTGTCTTTGGGGCCTACCGCCAGCGTCATGGTGACACTCCTTGTTATGATGCCATGTCAGACTTCGCATCATGCAGAGAGTTCAATTCCAACGTGTAACAAAAAATAAGCTGGCAGTCACAGAGAGCGACCGCGCATGCGCATTATGTGAGGTCATACGCAAGAGGCGATAATTATTTCTGGATGCTTTGATTAAAGCATTTCCCACTATGCCCGTGAACACCTACACGATTGTAGGTGTTCACGGGCGTGACATATTAATCAAGTCCTCCTCAGCCTTCCTTCGCCAGGACAAAGGCCTTTTCTATGGTGAAGTTACCGACACCCTTGTAGTTTGTCATGGTCCACCCTCCCGACTCCAGGTATGCAGTCATCTCATCCAGCATGTGCGGATTGCCACACAACATCACACGGTCATATTGCGGGTCGGCCACGGGAAGTCCTATATTGCTAAATAACTCGCCTGAACAAAACAAATCACTGACACGAGCAGAGTTCTCAAAAGTCTCGCGCGTCACCGTGGGAACATAGACCAAATGCTCTCCTGTGAGACTTCTTATCTGTTCCTTATAGGCCAGCTCTACCTTGGTACGCACGGTATGAACCAGGATGACCTTTTCATACTGCCGATACACCTCAGGGTCACGAATAAGGCTAATGAAGGGTGCAAGCCCGGTACCGGTTGCCAGCAGATAAAGATTACGACCAGGCTGAAGATATTTCAGTGTCAACGAACCCGTTGGCTTGCTATTGATCCAGACACCCTCACCTTCGCGGATATTGACCAAGCGACTGGTAAGGGGGCCATCTGGGACATGGATACTAAAGAATTCCAGGTGGTCATCCTCGTTGGTTGAGACGATGGAGTAGGCGCGCGCAATGAGCTTGCCCTCTTGACGCAGACCCAGGGTCACAAACTCACCGTTATCAAACTGGAATTTCTCGGGGCGCGTCGTGGTAAAGCTGAAGTTCTTCTCTGACCATCGCTGTATGGAAGTAATGCGTTGCTCGGTGTATGCCATATCGACTTGAATCCTTATCCAGATTGATTGACCTGACGTTGTGAATAAATGTCCGAATTATGTGACATATCACCCTGGAATGAGTTCACCCTTCAAGAGACATTATTTTACAAAAAATGCCGGCTACGGTGCCCATTCGTGAATTTAGAAACCATGGGGCGATTTTGTGCTAATGATTACCGTACTAGAGAATTTATTCAGGGCGAAATAAATTTCAATCGGGAGGGATGGGCGATCATCTCAATGGTAGTTGCGGCTGCATCCGTTATCTCGCCATCAACTTGCGTCACCACCGGTGTCTCCGTTCGCAGCAAGACCCTGGACGCATGGATCAGATGCACCCGATCGCTCTCCTCTATGCCATTATTCTTTGTCGCCTGTATCGTCTTTAATATCTCCAGCCGGGTCAGACCGTGAGCAATCGAGATCGCCATTTTTGTATCGTTAACATGTGCGTGCGGCACCAACTTAAAGCCCCCCAGAGTCGGGCTATACCCTGCCAACACCATCACGAAGGGAACATCCATCACCTCACCATCGATTTCAATCGTCGCCGGTATATTTTTCCACGACAGTAAAGATTTGATAGCAAGAAGATGATATTTGAATTGACCCTTTAACCAGTTTAATTCACCACTCAAGTGTCGCTGCGCCGTACTGGCACCAAAACCAAGGTCTGCGATATTGAGGGCATACTCAATTTTCCTTTCCGTCCTTAGTTCTACCACACCGACATGACATACTTTGCCCTGCTGCAGCACCTCCAGCGCATGTTGCCAGGTCTTTTGCATACCAAGATTATTGGTGTAGTCATTAACGTTACCGAAGGGGACCACGCCCATGGAGACGGTGGTGGAATTTTTGCTCTGCATAATCCCTTGTAGAACGCGATTCATGGTGCCTTCGCCGCCCACCGACACGATAGCGCCCTGGTTTGCGTCCGCCAATTGTCGGGCCGTTTCGGTCGTCTCCTGGGCAGTCGAGGGGAAATAGGTCCTGGCGTCAGGGAAGGCCTTGAGGAAGTGCGGCTCCGCCAACGCCCAGTGCTGCTGGCTCTGACCATCACGGGCGTGGCGATTTACAATGAAGGAATACATAAGAAAGTCCATTTTCTGAGCAATTTACATTGCCATTACTTGATCGCTAGGGCGTCTCCGTGTCTATGAGCAGTATAACCGAGGCAGCATTTCCCGGCGAGACCTCAGCCTGTTCGCTGACCCAGTCACCCGATTGGGTAATTGCCTGCCCGGAGCGCGATATACGCGCCATGACCTTCACGCGCTCAAAGTTTGACAAGCCCATGCCTGGTTGCATTGCCATGCTATCGTCAAGGGTGACGGTAACGGGGAGATCAGCCACACGCTTGCGCACGACCGCGAGCGGCATCGCTGGACCCTTTACCGCACGGGCATAGATAAAGACCGTGTAATCTTTGGACAGCTTACCTGACAGGGTGGGAGAAAGTGAGACTTGCACTGTCACCCTGGCAGCGCCACTGGCCGCTCTCTCGACACCAGTCTTTGCACTGGGCAAGTCAGACACCGGCTCACCCAGTTTTCTCTCAAGCTTCGCGATCATCGCTGCAAGTTCATTCTGGTGCTCAGGTTCATCCTTTAACAGGGGATAGAGTCGGCGCCAGTGTTGCAGTGCTGTACGTTCATCGCCGCGAGATTCATATGCCATACCCGCCAACCACAAACCGGTATGCTCGTTGGGATTTAGTGTCAGGGCGCGCTTGATCAAATCAAAAGACGCATCAGAGATGCTCCCCTGCTCCGCCATAATCGACGCATCTGCATACTGCACCATCACATCGGCATCATTTTGAACTCGCGTAAAGACCTCGCGCAGCGCTGCCGCCGCCTCGGAATAATGCCCTAGTGTCATATAGGTGCGTCCTAACGTATACCAACCATTTACATCGTTGGGTTCACGCTTGAGACGTGTGGCCAGTGCCGCCGCCAGTGTCTCGATGGAATCGGTCTGGCCCGTGCCCGCACTATGATGTGGACCAGTATCACGCATTGTCTGCGCTGCACCCTCACTACTTGGGTCGGCAAGGCGAGGGCTGCCAACCGCCCAGTACACGCCTAGCGATACAACGGCGAGAAACAACATGGGCAGGAGACGCAGGCCCAGACTCTGGCGGGCGGCGATGGCAGTTGTGGGGACGGCTATCTGTAGATCGCTATGCAGCGCAAGCTCCAGCTCCGTTTTTAACTGCTGGTAGTGTGCAGGGTCCAGGGCGCCGCGATCGCGCTCATCATTGAGTTCCTGTAGCCGTTGACGCGCCAGACTGATATTACGGTCTACCGATTCACTCTCTGTAGCCTTGGGCGATTTTCGTTGCGCCCAGTACAGGGTCGCAATCATCAGGGCGAGCAGGCTAATAACACTAATCCACAGGGTTATCATTTCGTATTGTCCCGATCGTTATCTTGCAGCAGGTGTGAGAGTTGGGCCTGGGTTGAGGGTGACAGCACCCGTTGTGCTGAATTGCTACGTCGCCGCACAAAGATCAAACCTCCCCACACCGCAATCAGCAACATGAGAAAGGGGCCAAACCACAACAGCAGGGTTGTAGATTTTACCGGGGGCTTGTAACGCACAAAATCACCATAGCGCGCGACCATAAAATCGACCACTTGTTTTTCGCTGGCACCATTGCTGATCTGCGTGGCAACTTCGTGTCGCAGGTCCTGCGCCAGGCCTGAGTTGGAGTCCGCCAGGTTCTGGTTCTGACACACCAGGCAGCGTAACTCCTCAACTAATTGCTGATAGTGCTCGGCCTGCTCGGTGGTCTTGAACTCATACACATCCACGGCGGCATTAACCGTTTGCACGCCTACAAGGGTCAACAGCACTAGAATGGTTCTCATGGCGATTCCACTTGCAGGCGTTGCAGCAGTGGCAGGAGGGTAGTCTCCAGGGCCGCGTGTGTCACTGGACCAATTTGCTTGTAACGAATGATGCCGCGCTTGTCGACGACAAAGGTCTCGGGCACGCCATAGACACCCCACTCGATCCCGGCACGCCCGGCGGCATCGACAACACTGAGCGTGTAGGGATTACCGTGTTGCTGCAACCAGGCGAGCGCGTCGCCGACCTCGTCTTTGTAATTAAGGCCAATGAGCGGGGTTGCGTTGGCGCGGACAAACTCATTCAGCACCACATGCTCGGCTCGACAGGCGCTGCACCAGGATGCCCACACATTCAGCATCCAGACCTTGCCCCGCATCTGTTGCGGTGACCACTGCTGCGCGGGGGCGTGTAATTGGGCCATGGCGACCGCCGGTGCCGCCAGCCCGATCAGTGGCGAAGGGACCTCACGCGGGTCGCGGGTAAGGCCGATCGCGAGGAACAGCACCAATAATGCAAAGCCTGCAATCGGCAACCACACCTGCCACTTCATAATGCAGACTCCACTACAGGCCGTTGAGTAACGACCGTAGCCTTGCGCCCTAATCGATAACGACGGTCCGTCGCCGCCCAGAGTCCACCCAGGGCCATCAATACGGTACCGGTCCAGATCCAGCGAATAAAGGGTTTGTAATACAGCCGCAGGCTCCAGGCCCCGGCATCTCCACGCGGCTCACCCAGGGCGACAAACAGGTCGCGCAAAAACCCGGCATCGATCGCCGCCTCCGTCATCGGATTCTGTTGCACACGATAGACACGCTTCTGCGGGACCAGTGTCGCGACCTCATGCCCATCACGCGTCACGATCACCCGACCCTGTTGCGCGGTGTAATTCGGGCCGCTTACCGGCACGGCGCCCACAAATTGGAAGTTATAGTCCCCCAATGTATATGTCTCACCCGGTGCAAGCCGTACATCCTTTTCGAGGCTGTAGATCGAGGTAAGGGTGATACCGACGATAAAAACACCTACCCCAAAGTGCGCCAGACTCATGCCATTAAAGCTGTTGGGCACCGCGTTGGCGCTGGCGCGATAACGCTGCCAGACACTACTGAGTGTGCTCAGCATCACCCACAGCGCCAGCACGAGACTCACCCAGGCAGAGACTAAAAATTCCGCGAGGCCCAGACTGGTCCAGAGGGTCGCCACGACAATGGCAATCACAAGCAGACCACGCAGACTGTGCCAGACACGCCGTGGTTCATCTTGCCGCCAACGTAGCCAACTGCCGATACCGATCAGCATGGCGAGTGGAACAGTGAGGGGGACAAAAATGGTAGTGAAGTATGGAGGACCCACCGAGATCTTGCCGAGGCCCAAGGCGTCCAGCAACAAGGGATATAGTGTACCCAGCAGAATGCTCGCGGCCAGTACCACCAGGAAGATGTTATTCAATAAGAGTGCGGTCTCCCGCGAGAAAAAGTTAAATCCCACCGTACCCTTGATCTGCGCGGCGCGCCAACCATACAGCACCAGAGAACCACCGACGACCACGCACAGGAAGATCAGGATAAATACCCCGCGTGCCGGGTCACTGGCAAAGGCATGTACCGAGGTAAGGACACCCGAGCGCACCAGGAAGGTCCCGAGCAGACTCAGCGAGAACGCCGAGATGGCAAGCAGTACGGTCCAGGCCTTGAAGGTGGCGCGCTTCTCGGTTACCGCGAG
>JAHEDA010000414.1 GCA_024641445.1 Gammaproteobacteria bacterium | reverse complement strand
CCAGTCCCAGGTACCGATGTTGGCGTACAACTGCCCAAGCCGCAGACGTTCCTTCTCAAGCTCAATCTGCTGTTCAGCCTGTTTGATGTGCGTGATGTCCGTGCGAATCGAGACGTATTGATAGGGTTTACCCTTTTCATCCAGAAACGGTGTGATAGTGGACTCGACCCAGTACAGGCTGCCATCCTTGCGGCGGTTACAGACCTCACCCCGCCAGACCTCGCCCCTGGCAATGGTGCGCCACAACTCTCGGTAAAATTCGGCGGGGTGCGCATCGGATTTGATGATGCGATGATTCTGCCCCATCAGCTCCTCATGTGAGTAACCGGTGATCTCGCAGAACTTGTCATTGGTATAAATGATAGTGCCGGTGCGGTCGGCGATACTGACGATGGCGTGCTGATTAAGGGCCAGGTGCTCGCGTTCACGCTCGTACAGGGTAATCTCAAGACGCCGACGAACGGCACTGTTCTGGCGCGCCCGGCGCGCCCGCGCGCTCACCGCCGCGATCAAATACTCGGCCTGTATCGGCTTGACCAGAAAATCATCCCCACCGAGATTGAGCGCCAGCAGCTGCTGGGTCATGTCCGTCTCGGCGGAGAGAAAGAGGATCGGCAGGTTCAGCTGTGCCTCACGCTCACGCAGCACCGCCGCCAACTCGGGGCCACTGGCGCCCGGCATGTAGACATCGAGGAGTACGACATCGGGGCGGAAGTTATCGACCTCATCAATTGTCTTGAGTGGTTCGCTCAGGCCACGCGCCTCCATCCCCGCCTTGGCCAGGATGGTCGTATACACCGCCACCAGTGCCGCATCGTCATCGACGACGAGAATACGATAGGGCTCCAGTGGCTGGCGCCCGGTGAGGGCATCAAGGAGGTCGGTAAGTTGGTGCGTTGCCACGGGCTTGGCGATATAGCGAGTAGCCCCGGCTCGAAACGCCATAAGGCGCGCCTGGATGTCATCCCGCACCGAGTACACCACCACGGGAATTCCGTTCTTGGCGCCCAGACCCAGTTCACTAATGAGCTCGATCCCCGTGTCCTTACCCTCAGGAAAGACCACATCCATCACCACGGCGGCGGGCCTGGGCTTATCCGTGGTATAGACGCGACGTAGGGATTCCGGGTCTAAAAATACCTCGACCCTGAAGCCCTCGTCGCGCAGGGATTGGCTCAGGTGGGCGGCCTGATTGACGTCGTCCTCCACCAGATAGATCAATGGATGACGATCCAGGCGCGGCGTCTGGACGGGGGCCGGCAGGGTCTGTGCACTTGAATTCACAAGGGTGTTTGCCAAGTGAGCCAGCCCCTCGATGTTGACACCCAGCGCTCCCCACTCGGTGGCGGCGGGTTGGACACCAGAACGAACCATCGCCACCAGGCGCGTCTCAAGTACACGGGCGGCATCGGATACTGTAGGCATGCCGAAGGTCCCTGCAGAACCCGTCACCCCGTGAACCAGGCGAACGAGTACCTCCAGCTCAGCGGCCATCCATGCGGAAGGGTCAAGCCGACCATACTGGGCGCGGATACCCGCCAGGCGTGCGGGGAGCTGCTCCGCGAATTGGCGCTGAAGTACCGCGAGGGCATCACTGTTTGGTGAATTCATCGGCTCTAGGCAGTAGGTTAGTTTCTTATCTTTAGATAGTATCGACGATTAAGCGCAATACTTCAGCTTGCGCCGGCCCAGGTAACAGATGTTAACAATGCCTATCCCACCACACCAATTTACTTATGAATCATGGGGTTGGTATATCCTGGTATTATCCTCTGCTATCCAGGATTGGGGGTCTTCTGCCATTTTGTGAAAATTGGGCTAAACTTCACCCACTTTCATTTTGTGGTAACAAAACGTTCATGTTATCCCCCGCCCCCACCGTCGACGATGCTGTAGAACGCCTGTGCCTGGATGGCTGCAAGGCGGTCCGCCGCTATATCCAGCAAATGGAAAATAACTCCCCGCTGGACCTCCTCACCGGCCTTAGCCCAACCGAAAAACAACGCGTACTCCAGGAGCTGCGGGACATTATGGAAGTGTACGAGCGTTGCGAGCTGAGTGAAGAGTAACCGTAGTGGCTAGTGGCTAGTGGCTAGTGGCTAGTGGCTAGTGGCTAGTGGCTAGTGGCTAGCAAAGTCTACCTGGCAACTATTGATCCGCACCACTCCCGACCCGAATCTCAACTCCAATTTTTTACCAGCGAC
>JAHEDA010000105.1 GCA_024641445.1 Gammaproteobacteria bacterium | reverse complement strand
ATTCAAGGTAAAGAAAATACGCAGAAAGATCCCTCTCCGGGACTACCTTGTCTGCGACGCAGACGTGCAACTTTTTCAATTATTCCTTAATCGAAAATTTACTCCAGTCTGACAGCGACCCATGGTTGAAATCGCCCAACAGAACGCTTTCATTTGAATCCCGCGCCTGTATCCGCCACATATAGTACCCGCCCTTTTTCAGCAAACTCTCAGGAACCTTGAAGACCGGACCCCCGACGATGGTAGAAGGGAGTACATCCGTCTCACCATTCCAGATGTCGCGAATGAATACTTGATATGCCTTGGCGCCGGGGACGGCCTTCCAGGTGAGGACGCTCGGCATATCGATATCTTCTGCATTGGATACAGGCACCATGTCTGTTGCGAGACCCATGCTCTTAATAGCGACCAAGTCCTTCGCCTCATATCGAGTCCCATCGCGCATGGTTATGATCGCGGAATACCAGCCATCGTTCGCACCTTTAGGCACATCCATAGTTTGCATGTAGACATGTTTTTCTGGTTTGCCCTTTTCTTGAACAATGCGAAATCGCGAGGTGTCTATCCTGGCCAGGAGTTTTCCTGTGGGGAAGTACACATCAACAGCAGCGACGTTAGTGAATTGATAGGAGGAAAATACCAGCAAAAATAACAACGGGCGCTTAGGCCAATGGCAGACATGGATATCAAAAAATCCAACTGCCGTATAATGGGAATCGGGTTCAGGTGCCTTGATGATTTCCTGTGCCTGTAAGAGGCCTGCGCTAGACAAAGCCAGTATCAGAAACAGTCTAGCGACCTTCTCTTTCAATTGTACCCCCATACAGCTTATCCCCCACACGTAGACAACCCTGTAAGTGTATACGACGTCCGGCCTTTATACCGAGTCAATTAATGGACCGCCAAAATTCCACAAACTCAGCCTTATCTGGCGGGGAGCTATTAACCGCCAGATCGCATGAACATTTACTAATTAGTAGGTACAATCAAGGTGAATATATTTGAGCCAAGCGGTCGGCCGAAGTGGCTGATTTTGGAGGGAGGTGCGTATACCCGCACACTCAAAATTTCACATCGCTGGTTTTCTCTGCAATGACGTATTTTTTCAACATACATCTGGATTGCAATTATCCAGAGAGGCTAAAGATATGCCACTAGATAGCATTAGCTACTCAGAAGATGAATATGCTTTAGAAGAAATGCATCAACGCTGGGATGAATTGGCCGATTACGGCCCGGCAAACATAGGCAAGGCGCTAACACACTGCATGCAAGCACTTTGCAAGCTGACGGGGGCAGATGATGCGTGCTGGTTCGGTATAGTGCACCATGACCCTGACTGTAATCCCGTAAGGGGCCGACGTTCAGGAGCCTATTTTGATTTAGGGGTGAAGCCCTACTCAGCGGGCGATCTCTTAAACGGGTGGCGTATGGGCGCGATTGAACGTTTGGCTCCAGTTAACACTGCGAGTGAAGTTGAGCGCTACAAAACCATGCAGAATCTGGATGACCCCATGGGTGACACTAGCCGAGCAGTCGTTTCTCACGCCGGACGTTTCCGCATACATCAATTACAGAGCGGCGACCTTGTCAAGCTTGAGGCATTCCAGCAGACCCAACATTACGATTATTTTTATCGGCAGACCAATATCTACGACCGTCTTTGGGTGGTATTCCCGGTGACGTCTACAACTGAATCCTGTTTCGTGATAGACAAGGTCGGCGAGAGGCGGAGTTTTGCGGAGGAAGAGATCAGGGCGGCAGGACAGTATCTGCGAGGTCTCAAGTGGTTTCATCGCCAGGCGTTGGTAAGCCACGGCCTGGGTGTTTCCCAAGTGTCGCTTACCTCCACAGAGCATCGAGTACTGTGCCGTCTACTGGCAGGAAATACCGAAAAAGAGATTGCAGCTCAATTTGAGATTACCCCCGGCAGTGCTCATCAGTACTGTGTGAGTATATATAATAAGTATGGTGTAAGTGGACGTACGAAGCTGATGGCCCTGTGGCTCAACTCACCTAAGCAATAGTCATGAGTAGTTGCGTAGAAAATTATTTTTGTTAAATCTTATCCACTAACCTCTATTGTCGGCAACAACAGCGCACCCGGTATGCTGGCCAAGGCGCTGGCGATCTACATGTGGGACGTGACCGTATCGCACGGCGCCGACCACTTCGGTTTTGCCAATGACATTCCCACCGCGTACAAATTCCTGCGGGTCCGCCGACACAAGCCACCGACCTATGGCGCCAGCGGCGATGCCATACAGTATGTCAGTGAGGTATGCGACCCCGATGATGTATACCGCACCGAGATGGCACAAGAGATGTTCTTCTCGGCCTGGACGATGTGGCCGAACCTGAATGACACCGCCTATCCCTTTACTTCACCAGAACTCCTGACCACACAGATCCGTTTTCACAGTGACCTGAAGGCCATCAGCGACAAGGCCGTGAGGGCTATGCCTAATTTTATGCCACTGGGGTCTGGTATCACGAAGGACAATGATCAATATCGCTGGACGATCCCGTCCAGTATCCAGTATTGATTATCCGGTCCGTAGAAGCGAATGTATAAAGTCACAATAGGTTGAGGTCCGGGCATTAGCAGCGACTATTTTCTGTGGCCAGGCTCCTTCCTCTGCAGCACGTTAAATATAATAAGTTACTGTAACCACCATCACTAGAAGATAGACATTGCATGGATAGCGATAAACTAGGCCTTCGACTTGCCGTGCACAGACTCTCGCGCGCTAATCGCTCGCAGACGCTGACTCATGGCACGTAACATACCGATCCCAAGCTCAGGGTAAGACATTAGTAGACCGTGCAGCCTGTCCTTATCTAACGCAAGTGCCTCGGTGTCTTCAAGCGCGTAGGCAGTCGCTGATCTTGGCTCATCATCCATGAGTGCCATCTCTCCCAGACAATCACCTACGCCCAATTCATTCACGTAAACCCGGAGCGCATTTTGATTATCCGGGTCCAGGCAAACACCCACACGGCCGGAGGTAAGAATATAAAATTCAAGGCCAATATCACCGAGCTCAAAGATACAATCGCCCATTGTCCATGCCACTGGTCTGAGCAAAGGTGCCAGGTGATTGAGTTGGTCAGAACGCAAATACGAAAAAAGCGGCACCTGGGTAAGTAGCAGAACTCGCTCAAAGTAATTGATACTCATGCTGTCCCCCCATCCTCAGCCAGGCTGTAACCTGCACAATCGGCTAACCAGGTACTCCCATAGCGTTGGCACCATCTTAACCAACCGTGCAGCGTGTGCTCCTCACCTGGAAGGTCTCCCCCGAGCTCTCTCCCCTCTCGCACCGCTTCATACAGTATGGCTAATTTACGAAATACCTGATTCTCGCTCTTGATTTGCAAGGCTGACTCCATGGCCTTGGCCCACAGGTGTCTGTTTCGACTCGCGAGTCCCGCGCGTATATAACTCATGCGCTTGCCCGTATCCAAACATCCCAATACGTGTAGAACGGTATCGAGATGTCGCTGGACATCCTCCTGTAAGACAAGACCGAAAAGCCTCTGCGTAGGCGCAACCAGCATCCCTTTACTCGAAAGCTCCTGCAAAATAAGCAGCTTTTCACCTGCTCGCTGCAAATGCCTCTCCAACTCCCGGTGTAAAATCCCAACCTTGTTCTGGATGCCTGAGGCGGCCAACCTGGAAATCAACACCGTCAGAAGATCGAAGTTACCCTCGCATTGTGTCAGTGTTTTGGTCCAGGCCGCCTCGGAATCTGGCATAAAGGCCTTTGCGCCGGCAGCTCCCGCCTCTCTGACTCGATAATCCGTATCTCGCAGCGCAAGTGATAACCAGTCCATCACGGGCATACCTGTCTGCGGTAGTCGCGCCGCAGCCGTCAGCGCCGCAGTGCGAACCCTATATGAAGTATCCGCCATGGCACTCTCGATAATCTCTACAGCCTCTTCTACCGTTGTCTGCGGGTATACAGACCAGACATTCAGTGCCATGGCACGCGCCCTGTCATTTTTGCTGTGCAGCATCCCGTGAACACGTGGTACCAAATCCCGGTATGGCAGCGCCTCCAGAGAACCCAGCGCCGACAAGTTGTCCTCAGGGTCAAGAGAGTCTAGTAATTCTTCCAAAACCGCCCTGGATTTGGCCTGCAAGGGTTGTATATCTGCGTAGAGACATGCCGCCGCGATTGACGCACGCAACCTCGGCGCGGCCGTTTTCAGGCATTCCTCTGCCTGCGCCAAGACCGGTGGGTATTTTTCAGCAAGTAAAAAGCGCATCGTCTCCTCAACCTGGTGTGCATCACCTTTTTGGCTGGCATGGAAGACTACATTTTCCCAGCCAGGGGGAGTGAGTCGCGCAATACGAGGCAGCAGTAAAGTCTGGAATTTAGGCTCAAGAACGGGATAGACATGCAACATGGCCACCCCTGCGTACTCCTTGGTAAGGGTCTCGATCATATCGGCAACACTGTTCATGTTCGAGGGCGTCTGAGCCGTGAGCAAGTAATCCGCCAGACGATGTGCAGTGGTCTTATCGATACCGCCAAGACTGCCGACAATGGCAACATCGCCTGAGAAGACTGAATCCCCCACCAGCTCAACCAGGCTATCGGCGTAGGCCTCATTTTTTTTGAATTTTAGCCAGCAGAGAACGAGCGAAAGGACGAACCCTGCCATCGCAATCCATTCCAGCGGACTATTCTTCGGAACCAACCATAGAAACAGCGCCGCACCCAACAAACCTACCGGCAAGACCAAGCCCGTCATCAATGCGCCAATCCTGCCTTGCATATAGCTGGGTAAGGCCTGCAGAAATAAACCCGCAACAGAGTTGCGAAACCCAGGCAACATGCCGCGAGTATTGATTCGCCCGAGTACCCCGGAAAAATAACTTGCACTCAGCGCCAGCATGCCGAAAGTGAACAGGGTGCTCACGGGATAGACCAGATTCATGGTCTTCAAACCAAAATATCGGATCATCCGACCAGACAGTAATAACTGGACTACAAGCACGCTCACGTTAAGTGAGGCGGAGAACCAGCCAAAAAAGGCAGCCAGCTTTTTTTCATCCGGATAAAACTGAACAAAAATCTTTCCCACCAAAAATTCCTGTACGCAAAGCAACATCACCAGCAATAACAAACTCAGTGCAGAAACGCGGACTAGGCGAGATTGCCGCGCAAACATGATCCCCTCACGCACCATCTGTGAAGGTTTGGTCGCCCGCCCTGCCCGGAGGCTATTACAGCTTGGTTCGCCTCGGTGACGCCAGGCCACCATCCCCAGTGCCCCACCTACACAGGCGGCCCATACGAGCGCACTATGTTGAATGGTAATAATCGAACCCACCGCACCCACAAAAACACCACCCAACGCTCGCCCCAGCAAGGAAACCGCGAGAATCGACGGCATCAGGCGTTTGGCCTGCTGGGCATCGAAAAAACTCACCGTGTAAAAATAGAAATGCGTTAGTAATAACTCTGAGATGACACCGTAGGCGATAAAATAAAGCGCAATGCCAGTGTGACTCATCGCACTCTGCATCAGCATCCACGCAAGCATTACCACTGCACCGAAGCAGAACAACATGTGCGCTAACATGCGGTGCGGCATCAGGCGATCAACAAAGGCTGCATAGAGTAAACTTACTGGAATCAGTGTGATCGCAATCAGGGCAAACATATACGGTAGATAATCGACACCATACAGCTTAAAAAACAGGGCGTCACTGGAAGTCTGCCCCACCGACATACCAATGCCAATCAATCCTGCAAGTGCGTACAGGTATATAACAGTCCGCCCCTCACCGGGGTAGAGCATGAAGAGCCGGTAAAATAGTTGGCGCATTGACATTTATATTTTGTTCCTGACCTGGCCCAACGTAACGTGGGATGCAATCCATACGAATACTAAAATTCAAGATATGATTCCGTCACAATTCGAGCCCGACAATCACCCTGCTCAACGACTGGACCACAATGTAAATATTTTTATTTGCCTGGTTTTACTGCCACTGTCTCGATCAGGCTCACACGCCCATCATCAAGATTGCGGTGTAGATTACAGGCCTTGGTCAGACTATCATTGCCAATAAGCATATGTAGCCTAGGACCGGCAGTGCTTACTGCCCCTTATGCTCTGTCATGTATGAGTATCCATATCCTCATATTTTGATATTTATTATTCTGATAAATGCCTCCGTTAACATTAAGAGCCATAAATCCAAAATAACTTTTCCAACGGCGGACCGTTTCTGGAAGGCATGGGTAACAGCTCACAACGGACTATTGCCTCATTAAATAATTGCAGGGTTAAACTACCCATTAGATAAACTCGCGGGTCAGATAGATACACAAAACCAGGCCAAGAAAAGCAATAACGCCATTGAATACCATACCCGCTAAAAGATTGTAGCCTGATGGAACCTCAGCAGGCTTTAAACTCTTGAGTATTTGCCTGTGCTGTCTGATGGAATAGAGCGAGACAATGGCGGCCAGCAGGATGCATGAGATACCGATGAAAAACGAGATGTCGCGCTGGAAGAACTTGACCTCCTGTCGACCACTCAATTCAAGATAAAGCCCAAAGCGCTCCACCACGAAGCCAAAGACCATCAGCGAGATACTCGTACGATTCCAGGCCAGCAGGGTACGCTCGGCGGCAAAGAGTACTCGGGGGTCATTCAGGTCCGACATGCGTATCCTCCCATCGCAGTAATTGTAAGTAACCGAAATATACAAACAGGGAGAATACTCATACACAGTCGAGCACGCAGTACATTACCACCCTTCAAAAGCCCACGCGTGGGTCAAGCACAGTTTGTGCTATTTCTTGCTGGCGTAGAGTCGCACCAACTCCAACTGAATTCGGTCAGACATCTTCCGGAAGTCCCCGCCTAACACCCGTGCTGCACCCACCTTATCACCACGGTGATAGTCAGCCAGGATTCCCGCCGCCGTGGTGTGAAAGGTGGCGTGGATCGTTCGAAGTTTTTCATACTGCGGCGTTGTTCCGAAGGAGGTCTTACCCGGTCCGTAGAGCCACTTGCCCAGGATACACAGGTTGTCGGGGGCGATCTGCGACACCTCCAGGCGCTCGGTACTGGTGCCATTGAGCACGGCCTCCAGTCGCACCCGCCAGGCCATGTGGGCATCGATAACCTGCTTGAGGTTCAGGCCCGCAAGCTCTTCTTCACCTTTATTAAAGGTCAGAACGGCGGTGGTATCTCCGCTATTCCGCAGTTTCAGCCAATCCAATAGGCCCATAGTCACTCCTTTTCTGACGGTGCGTCATGGTGAGTATTTCGGCATTTTTATCATGGACTTGATAGCTGTGCACACCTTCCTTACGCAGAAGCTAGACCAAGTCCAGATTTTGAGCACCACCTACTGTAGGTGATAAATTCGAATAGCATTCTCCCGACCGATTTTCCGGGCCAATTCGGCATCGAGATACGCCAGCACTGCCTTCGCCCCCTCGCGTTGTACCCAAGAATTTTGCGACAGGACCTCAGGCCCGCTGGGACCCGTGTAATCAGGGGTAATTACAAAACTGTCGGTACCCATCACAAAGCGGTCAGGGAAATCCTTCAGGAGATTGACCCAGTCACGACTAATCCCTCGCACGGGGTGGCGCATGGGGTGGTTACGCTTGAAGGTGGTGCGTACGCTGCAATAGAGGTTTGGGTGTCTTTCCATGAGTCTTCTCACTAGGTCAACGGTGTAAAAACCCACCGGGTCGGAGCCGGCATGGGCCCAGACAATTTTTGCCTTGGGGTTATGCTCAAGCAGGCGTTCAAAGGCCTTGACGTTCTCCTTCATGAGCGGTGGATTCTTGGGTGATGACAACTCCGGCGGGGTCTCCACATCCGCGGGAATGGGGTCAAAGTGGATATCAATCGGCATATCGTGTTTTGCGGCGATGTCGGTGAGAAGTAGCAGTAAGGGATGGTCCGCTGGGACCGACTCGTAACCATGCCCCGGGTTCAACGAGACGTGGTGGATCGCGATCTCAC
>JAHEDA010000104.1 GCA_024641445.1 Gammaproteobacteria bacterium | reverse complement strand
ATTGGTCACCTGTGCGGCTGTGGAGAAGCCGGGCTCAAAGATGAGGCGGTAGATCTCGTTCTCAGTCAGGCTCTGCCCCTCGGCAACCAATCCCTTTTCCTTGGCCTTGGCAAGAATCTTCTCCTTCACCAGACCACGCCCGTCATCACTGACCTCAATAACGATACTGCCGGAGTCGTGATAGGCGTTCAGACTGATCAGGCCCTGAGCCGGTTTACCCGCCTTGATGCGGTCCGCCTCGGATTCGAGACCATGGTCCATGGCATTGCGCACCAGATGCATAAGGGGGTCGCCAATCTTTTCCACCACGGTCTTGTCCAGTTCGGTCTCGGCACCGTTGATCTCAAGCTCGATCTCTTTACCCAGTTCCTTGCTGACATCGCGGACCACGCGCTGAAAGCGATTAAAGGTCTCACCAATCTGCACCATGCGCAGGTTCAGCGCGCTATCGCGGATCTCTTCGACCAGGCGACTGACGACAGAAATGGATTCAATCAAATCGCTATCGGCGAGGCGTTGGGCCAGAAGATTTGAACCGGCACCGGCGATAACCAGTTCGCCCACCAGATTGATAAGGCGGTCCAGTTTGTCTGCATCCACACGCAGTGCGCGTTTACCCGCGGTCTTCTTGCTCTGCTCCTGTTGCTTCTCCAGGGCCATATCGACGACTTCTTTGTGGACGACTTGTTGATCGACCAGGACATCGCCAAGTTTTGGTATCTGAGTCGCCCCGGCAATGGTAGCACCTGCCTGGTAATTCAGGGCCTCATCCAACTCACGTTGGGTCAGGGCACGGCTCGCGACCAGTATTTCGCCAATACGAAGATTTTCGTCGTCCAGGTCCTGAATAAGTTGTGCGTAGTGCGCAATCTGCGCGCGTGGCGGCAGGATGTGTAGCGTGCACATCTCGCGGACGAATTCGAATACCTGTTCTATTTTTTCCTTGGTTGCCTTGCTGTCAAATTCAACCTCGAAACCCATATAGCATTTTTCGGGGTCGAGGTTGGCAAACTCAGGCATACCGTCGAACAGACTGGTGACATGCACGATCTCACCGAGCTTGCCCAGGTAACGCAGGAAGGACAGGGGGTCCATGCCGTTTTGTAACACTTCCTCATGGAAGCGTAGCGAAATATGCCAGTTATCACTCTCGACCCGACGGCTCGATTCGATAGTCTCTACCGGTGCGGCCTTGGCCTCCATCGACGTCGATTTTCCCGCAGCCTGCGGCTTCGTACCCAGATAGACCTGAAGTGCGGCGATATATTTAATGCCCTCGGCAATCGCATCAGTGGCCAGCGCCTCACCCGACACGGCATTGTCGACCAGCTTGCCAATATGGTCACGACAGGAGAGCAACAGGGCGATTAAGTCACTGTTAATGGCAATCTTGCCATCGCGAACCTTGTCGAGAACGTTCTCGACGACGTGGGTAAAGCTCTCGACCTGATCGAAGCTAAACACACCTGAGGTACCTTTGATGGTATGGACGGATCGGAACAGGGAGTTGATGGTGTCTTCATTGCCCGGATTATTCTCCAGCTCCAGCAGTGACTCCTCCATCATGGTCAGGAGGTCATTGCACTCTTCAATAAATAGTTCCTGCGGATTTTCACTCATTTCAATTCCCTTCCATTAAGCCGTTTAGGTGGCGCGGTTATGCGGCCTTGCCAGTAGGTGGCAACACCAGGGGGTCACCAAAGAATCCCTCCAGACCATACAGATTCAGTATCTCCAGAATCGCCGGACTGTGTCCTACCAATTCCATCTTTCTGCCCTGGGCAGAAAACTCACGCTTGGCCTGAATCAGCACTTGCAGACAGGCGGTATCGATCTCACTCACGTGCATCAGATCAAACTCCAGTGAATTACAGTCACTCACCAGAGGGTCTAGCTTTTGCTTTAATTCGGCGGCGGAATAGATATTGAGTTCGCCACTCAGTTCGACCCGGCACACACCATTCTTGTTGCTGGCCTTCATTTCGTATAAATCGCTCACTGTCCTGTCCTCACTCTGTATTCCGATATTCCCTTAGGGCGCGATCAACTTGGAAACCGCATCCAGCATCTGGTCTGGTTTGAAGGGCTTGACCATCCAGGCCTTTACCCCGGCATCCTTACCCTGGTCTTTCTTGTCAGCACCGGACTCGGTAGTCAGCATAATAATGGGGGTGAACTTGTACTCGGCCTTCTGTTTCACCTCTTTGACCATGGACAGGCCATCCATATTCGGCATGTTCACATCGCTGATGATGAGGTGGACCTTGCGGCCATCCAGCTTACCCAGCCCCTCCTTGCCGTCACCGGCCTCGATGACCTCGTAACCCGCACCCTTGAGTGCAATCCCCACCACCTGACGCAGTGAGGCCGAGTCATCCACGATTAATATTGTCTTTGCCATCCCAATTACTCCTTACCTGTTCCACCACACTAAAAGAAATCGATACCTGTATCGGCCTGATTCGCGACTTGTTTACCCTTATGTAACTGTCTTTGTTCATCCGTGGTATAACCGAGTTCGAGCTTGGCCAATAAAGAACCACTATCCAGCAGGTTAAGTTCACCGGCCTGACGTTGCTGCCGATTGCCCGCCACCGTCTCCACAAATTCATTGAGGGAATCACGCACGTGCGTCAGAATTTGGCTGGTGCGATCCTGAAACTGTAATGACACCAGGATGTCATTGATCTCCTTAACAATGCCCACGCTGGTCTGATTCAGGATGGCGGCCGACTCGGCCAGCCCTGAGGTACCACCCTTTAAATCCTCAATGACATCGGTGACGATCTGTTGTGCCTCGATCTCGCCCTTGAGGTCATCCTTGGAGTAGTGCGCGGCATTCTCCAGCGACTTGCCCAAGGCCCGACTAAATTCACTCACCATCTCGACGATCTGGACACCGGCCTTGCCGGACTGAACGGAGAGCGTGCGTACCTCGTCGGCGACTACCGCAAAGCCACGGCCCATCGAACCTGCACGGGCGGCCTCAATGGCGGCATTGAGCGCCAGGAGGTTGGTCTGGGAGGCGATCTTCTCTACCGCCCCGGCCATGTCCTTGAGGTCGTCGATATACTTGGCTAAATCCGTAATCTCAGTAAGGACCTTATTGCGGGCCTCAAGTGACTGCGTAATGATGTGAATGAGAGAGGCAAGTCGGTCGTGACTACGCTCAAACGCCTGCACCACATTGCCCTTGCCACCCTGTCCCATGTTGCCTGCGGCACTCGTGGAGGCATCCACTGCGGAGGTCAGCTTTTCAACCAGACCACCGAAGCGTAGTGCCATACTGGTGATGGCCTCCTCGGTCTGCCTGCGTGAGGTCTCGATCTGCCGGGCGGATATCCCCATCACCTCACCGCACAGGTACTCATTGTTCTCCACGATACTCAGCGCACCATCCTGAGGAGAGTGTTGTAAGGCATCAATCTCGCGATGCAGCGCCTGTACCGACTGTTGGTGTTGCCGATGCTCACGCCACACCAGGGTTATCCCCACCACCCCGAACAGGGCTAATGCGATGATTGCGGGGGTCAATAACTCTGGACTCATCCCCGCACCGATCAGTATCCCAATAGTGGCGAGTGAGAAAACAGGTTGAAAAACTCTTAACATGCGCCTTCCATGTAAATTATTTCCGACCACCCCATTGAGGAGGGGGCATGTCGAGGTGAATTCAGTATGTTATTTCCGCGGCACGCTATGCGGTCATGCGCATTTAATATCGGTTTATGACCATATATCTTGAGGAAAAATATCGCCCTGCTGCCGATGTCCTGGGAGAACGATAATGATAGAAATCGTAACGCCGGGGTTATACCAGTCACTGCGGCCATGATGCACGCGAGCCCACTTAAGGGAGCGGGGACACGCACGATTGACCATATTTTTTTCATGCCGCTATAATCCACTCCGTCGTGGTGCTTGTTCAACTTGGCCTCACGGCAGTCCAGGCCAGGCGCGTAGCTCAGTGGGAGAGCACCACCTTCACACGGTGGGGGTCGGCGGTTCGAAACCGCCCGCGCCTACCAACTTAAGAGCAGTGGCTAGTGACGAGTAGCGAGTCGCTAGAAATCATTCGCTACCGCCAGCCCCTCCTTATCCTCGCCACTCGCTACCTGCTACTGACCTCAGAACGACTCGAAGTCACCCTTCACGGCGGTGTTGCCGTGCGTCATCGGACTATGTGATGCAGCTGCGTGACCACTCAGGCTGTGCACCGTCGCCTTCTTGCGCGATGACGACTTGGAGGCTTGCTGAGTGACACTTGTCTGCACCCCACCCTCCTCCAGCCTGAAGAAGGCCACGGTGTTTTGCAGCTCTTCGGCCTGACCGCTCATTTCCTCTGCGGTCGAGGCCAGCTCTTCTGAAGAGGCTGCGGCGGATTGGGCCACCTTGTCGAGTTGCTCCATCGCGGTCGTCACCTGCGCCACACCCGAGGCCTGCTCATTCGAGGCCGCCGTGATCTCCTGTACCAAATCGGCGGTCTTGGTGATGCTGGGGACCATCTCCTGCAACAGGGCACCGGCGCGCTCGGCCACTTTCACGCTATTGCTGGAGAGTTCGATGATCTCCTGTGCCGAGACCTGACTACGCTCAGCCAGCTTACGCACCTCGTCAGCGACGACGGCAAAGCCCTTGCCGTGTTCACCGGCGCGCGCCGCCTCAATGGCCGCGTTCAGTGCCAATAGATTAGTCTTGTAGGCGATGTCTTCGATGAGGCCGATCTTGTCGGCGATCTGCTTCATGGCCACGACGGTATCGGTCACCGCCTTACCGCTCTCATTCGCCTGCTGCGAGGATTTTGCCGCCATGTCATTGGTCAGGCGGGAGTTCTCGGCATTTTGGTTAATCGAGGCCGTCATCTGCTCCAGTGATGCGCTGGTCTCTTCGACGCTCGCCGCCTGCTCACTCGAACCCGAACTCAGGGTCTGCGCGGTGGCCGAGACCTCTTCCGAGGCACTGGAGAGGTTGTCAGAGGCAGAGCGAATGTTGGTCATGACCTCGGTTAGTTTGGCCGCCATCGCCTTCATGGAAGACAGTAACTGCCCCATCTCATCACGCGAGCCCACCTCCACCTTCACGGTGAGGTCACCCTGCGCCAGGAGGTCAGCTACATTCACGGCCTGTGAGACCGGCTTGGTGATGGAACGCATGATGATGAAGGCCAGTAGCGCCGCCAGAATTGTGGCCACAACTGACAGGACGATCATCATTGTCATGGCGGCATCAAAGGTCGCGGTGGCATTATCACCCGCCTTATCCACCAGGGCACTCTGATAGGCGATCAATTCATTGATGGCGGTAAAATAGCCGTCCTGTCTCACGCGCAGCTCCTTCTCCAGGGTCTCGGCTGCCGCATTCGTGTTTCCGCTCTCTATTTGCTTCAGAAAATCATCCTGTGCCGCGACGAAGGCAATGCGCGCATCCTTCAGTTTCGCCAACAGCTCCTTACCCTTGTCACTGGTGATGGTCTTTTCAAGTTTTTCAACACGGTCAAGAATGACCTTGCGGGCATCTTGAATACGGGTCAGACCGCGCTGCACATTTTCCTCGCGCTTGAGGATGGCCTTATTAATGACCATGTTGCGCATACTGCGGGCGATGACGTTGATATTGCTGACGATATCGTTGACCCACACGGCCTTGGGCCAGTAATTCTTGGTAATAGACTGCGTCGCATCATTGATGGACGACATACGCGTGATACCGATGACGGCAATGGCGATCATCAGGGCCACCACGGCCGCAAAACCCAGCCCCAGACGAAATCCGATCTTCATGTTCTTGAACATACCTGTTACCCCACTGAGAAAATAATTAAATATCGACAACACACCTAACCGGCACGCTGCACAAGGGGTATTCGGGGTGGAGTGACCATCCCTGGCCGAACCGCCTTTGGGCAAGACGTTAAAAAATTTCACTCGAGAACTTAGCGGCAGATTGTCATCTGACTTGAGGGGACATTATGGTGCGCTGGCACCAAAGCTAAGAATTAAATGCAGATAAACAATGTCGGGGATGCTGGAGTGAATTCAGATTCGTCACCAAACGCAACAACCGAGAGCTGTCGCGGTGGCATAGCCAAAAGATGGCTTACTCTGATCAATAGAATAATTCAGACAGCTTCTGAATATGTGCAGGGGAAACCTTTGCCCTGACGTCATCGCAACTTTATGGTGTCCCTAAATAAAACAGGCCGGTCAATGACCGGCCTGTTTTATTTGTGTATCAGGGCTAAACCTACAGACACATTGGCTAGAACGACTCGAAGTCGCCCTTATACTTGATGTCCACGGCGGCATTACCTTGGCTGACAAAGTGACTATGGAGATCCGTCACGGTCGCCTTCTTTCGAGATCCCGCGACACCGCCCTTACTACTGACGGTCTTCACGACAGCTTCTTTTAATTTGAAGAAGCCGAGGGTGGTTTGCAGTTCCTCCGACTGTCCGCTCATCTCCTCGGCTGTTGCGGCCAATTCTTCGGATGAAGCGGCAGACGACTGCGCTACTTTGTCGAGTTGTTCCATCGCCGTACTCACCTGGGCCACGCCCGAGGCCTGCTCACTGGAGGCTGCGGTGATCTCCTGCACCAGGTCAGCGGTCTTCTGAATACTCGGCAACATCTCTTGCAACAAAGCTCCGGCGCGTTCGGCCACTTTCACACTGTTGTCGGAGAGTTCGAGGATCTCTTGTGCCGAGACCTGACTGCGCTCGGCCAGCTTGCGCACCTCATCGGCGACCACGGCAAAACCCTTGCCGTGCTCGCCCGCACGTGCCGCCTCGATCGCGGCATTCAACGCCAGCAGGTTGGTCTTATAGGCGATGTCCTCGATCAGACCAATTTTGTCGGCGATCTGCTTCATGGCCTCGACGGTATCCACCACGGCCTTGCCCCCCTCGGCGGCCTGTTGAGAGGACTTGGTCGCCATTCCGTCCGTGAGACGCGAGTTCTCGGCGTTCTGATTGATAGACGCAGTCATCTGTTCCAACGAGGCGCTGGTCTCCTCCACGCTCGCCGCCTGTTCACTCGACCCCTGGCTCAGGCTCTGTGCGGTTGCCGCCACCTCTTCCGATGCACTGGCCAGATTGTCGGAGGCGGTACGCACACCACTGATAATGTCCGAGAGTTTATCTACCATTTGTTTGATCGCCACCAACATACTGGTGGAGTCGTTAGCGCGGACCTGGACCTCGACTGTCAGGTCACCATTGGCAACCCTGGTCACTACGTCCTGCACATAATCCGGTTCGCCACCTAACTGACGGGTCAGGTTGCGGGTGATGAAGAAACCGATAAGGATACCCACCAGCACCGAGGCGGCAACCACCGTGATCATCAACCACTTTGATGAGACATACAGTTCGGTGGTGTAGTCCGAGGCCTGTTTGGCATTGGCCTCCTTGACGCGACTGAGGGAGGTCATCAGGTCATCCACCTTGTCGGCCAGCACGCGCGCCTCGGTCATGGCGTAGGTGGCAGACTTACGGTCCTGTTGGTGTAGCCCCGCAGCCTCTTCCTTCTTCGCCATCTCAACGGCGGCGTCCTGTGCAACAATATAGGCCTTGTAAGCAGTATCTAATTCGGCCAGTTTGGACTTACCTTCCTCGGTAAAAAACAGGCCACGTGCCTTATCCATATTTTGCCTGGCCTCCTCGCGATACTTTGTAATGGCGGCAAGGTAGGGCGCGGCCTCAATGCCGGGAATAGTTTGGGCCAATAGATAATTGCGTAGGGCTCGACCTTGATATATCAGATCGATATTGGCCTCCTTGATATGGGACAGGCCAAGTAGCTCTTTTTGGTACATGTCATCGGCAGCGTTATTGATCTTTCCCATGTTAGAAATACCAATTACGCCGACTGTGAGGGTTAATAGTGCTACGAATAAAAAACCCAGTGTGAGTCGCATTCCTACCGTCATCTTACGCATACATTTTGCTCCAAAACCACTTGCCGATTACATGGCCATACGGCTGCCCTGCAAAGATCACCCGACCCCAGCAAAGTGCAAACCTACATGCCTTACATGGAGTAAAGCAACTGACTGGGGATATCA
>JAHEDA010000103.1 GCA_024641445.1 Gammaproteobacteria bacterium | reverse complement strand
GTCTGTCTGGGGATATCGAATGTGTTGTTTTCATTGCCACTTGCCGTGGCCGTTGCTCATAATGGGGTTGGTGCGTTGCTACTGCTGAGTATGGTGACGCTCAATCATGCGCTCCGACCAGTCAGGAAGGGTTAGCGAATGTCACACGGTACATTGACAGGAATGGCACGTATGGGTTTATTCCAGATCTGCAATGAATATTACGAGCTATGCAAACCTCGTGTAGTGATGCTGCTGGTGTTTACAGCGGTCATCGGCATGTTTCTGGCGGTACCTGGCATGGTGCCGTGGCAACCTCTAGTCTTCGGTACCCTGGGGATTGGTCTGGCGGCGGCCTCTGCAGCGGCGATCAATCAAGTAGTGGATCAGCGTATCGATGCGGATATGAAGCGAACCAGCAATCGCCCACTGCCTACCGGACATCTGACCAATCGCCAGGCTTTGGTATTTGCCCTCGTGCTGGGCGTGATGGCGATGGCGATCCTGGTATTTTTGGTCAATATACTCACGGCCGTTCTGACCCTGGTTTCACTGATCGGCTACGCCGTGATCTATACCGTCTATTTGAAGCATGCCACGCCGCAGAATATTGTTATTGGTGGGGCGGCGGGCGCAGCACCACCAGTGCTGGGTTGGACGGCAGTGACGGGTTCGGTTGACCCGAACAGCCTGCTATTGTTTCTGATAATTTTTGCCTGGACGCCGCCGCACTTCTGGGCCCTGGCGATCCATCGCCGTGATGAATACGCCAAGGTCGATGTGCCGATGTTACCGGTGACCCACGGCGTGGCCTTTACCCGCCTGCAAGTGTTGCTCTACACCATTATTCTCTACGCTGTGTCATTGATGCCCTTCGTCACCAAAATGAGTGGCTGGATTTATTTTGTTGGGGCTAACGCCCTCGGTCTAGTGTTCCTGTATTACGCCATCCAGATGATGCGCGCACGCGACCCGGGTATTGCCATGAAAACCTTTGGCTACTCAATTGTCTATTTGATGCTGTTATTTGCACTGTTGTTGATCGATCACTATCTCCCGCACTACTAAATATCCCCCACCACAAGACCGATACAGTCCTGCCCACCGGGTTTGTTGCCTTACCCAGTAAAACCCTGGGTATTTATCTGTGCTAGGTTTATACAACTTTGTGCTGGACGTTTCTTGATCAGCACTTGGTAAATACATTAAAATATTAGGATATATTAATGTCCCTGAGTATTTCTGTCAGGTTTGTCATCCGAAATCTAGAATAAGTAACGAGGCATACGCATGGCCACGACGACCACCCCTGCCAACACGCAATACAACTACGATATCGTCCGCAAGTTCACCATCATGACCGTCATCTGGGGCGTGTTGGGTATGCTGGCCGGTGTCTATATCGCTTCGGAATTGGCCTGGCCGTTCCTTAATCTGGATATTCCGCAGCTGACCTTCGGGCGTCTACGCCCTGTGCATACCTCCCTGGTCATCTTCGGCTTTGGGGGTAGCGCGCTGTTTGCGACCTCCTATTATATAGTTCAGCGTACCTGTCAGGTCCGCTTGGCCTTTGAAGGCCTGGCCAATTTCACCTTTTGGGGTTGGCAGATATCCATCGGTCTCGCCGGTATCTCTTATGTCATGGGTTATACCCAGGCGCGTGAATATGCCGAGATGGTGTGGCCGATAGATCTCTTGATCGCCGTTACCTGGGTCTCTTACCTGCTGGTGTTTGTACAGACCCTGCGCAAGCGTAGCCAGCCGCACATCTATGTGGCGAACTGGTTCTTCATGGCCTTTATTCTGGCCACGGCAATTCTGCACATTTTTAATAACCTGGCGGTGCCGCTAAACCTTTTCAGCCTGGAGTCCTATAGCCTGGAGGCGGGCGTGCAGGATGCCATGACCCAGTGGTGGTACGGCCACAATGCCGTGGGCTTCTTCCTGACCGCAGCCTTCCTCGGCATGATGTATTACTTTGTGCCCAAGCAGGCGGGTCGTCCGGTGTATTCCTATCGGCTGTCGATCATTCACTTCTGGGCGTTGATCTTCCTTTATATGTGGGTCGGTGCACATCACCTGCACTGGACGGCGCTGCCGGACTGGACCTCGACCCTGGCCGCGACCTTCTCGATTTTGCTGCTCTTGCCATCGTGGGGCGGCATGATCAACGGCATCATGACTCTGTCGGGTGCATGGGATCGTCTGCGTACTGACCCGGTTATTCGTTTCCTCATCGTCGCCCTGTCGTTCTATGGCATGTCGACCTTTGAGGGACCAATGATGTCACTCAAGAGCGTCAATGCCCTGTCGCACTACACCGACTGGACCATTGGTCACGTGCACTCCGGTGCGCTGGGTTGGGTGGCGATGATCACCATGGGCTCGCTCTATCACCTGGTCCCACGCCTGTGGGAGACCAGGATGTATAGCACCCGTCTGATCAATATTCACTTCTGGTTGGCGACCACTGGCATCATCATCTACATCGGTGCTATGTGGGTAGCGGGTATCACCCAGGGTCTGATGTGGCGTGCCTTCGATGACTACGGCAATTTGGCCTACACCTTTGTAGAATCCGTGCGCTTTGTTGTGCCTATGTACATGGTCCGTGCCTTCGGTGGCCTACTCTTCCTGAGTGGCATGATTATCATGGCCTATAACGTGTTTATGACGATCCGTCAGGGCAAGCAGGAACAGGCCGAGGTTGAGGCCAAGATTGCCGCCAAGTTGGCGCACGCTTAACCGGTTTGAAAGTTTGGAGTGTTTGAAGCATGAAACATGAAACAATAGAAACGAATGCCGGCTGGCTGATCGGACTGACCATGGTGGTCATCAGTATCGGTGGCCTGGTTGAAATCCTGCCCCTGTATTTCATCAATAATACGGTGGAAGAGGTCAAGGTTGACGGCAAGGAGACCGTGCGCCCTTATACCGCGCTGGAGCTGCGTGGGCGCGATATCTATCAACGTGAGGGGTGTTATCTGTGCCACTCACAGATGATCCGCCCGTTCCGTGATGAGGCCCTGCGCTACGGCCACTACTCACTGGCCGCCGAGTCTAAATATGACCACCCCTTCCAGTGGGGTTCCAAGCGCACGGGTCCAGACCTGGCGCGCGTAGGGAAGAAATATTCGAACCAGTGGCACACACAGCACCTGACGGCACCGCGCTCGGTGGTGCCGGAATCCATCATGCCGAATTACCCCTGGCTGGCAAAGACCGACCTGAAATACAAGGATATTGAAGAGCGTTTCAAGGCACTGCGTAATGTGGGTGTGCCCTATTCACTGACAAAGCCGGAGTATGACGCCAACGTCACGCGCTTTGGTAAAGAGGTCGCCGATCAGCTCGACATCAATCGCGCTGAGGAGAATCTGCTGACGCAGGCAAAATTGGGTAACTATGACGGCAATCCCGACCGCCTGACCGAGATGGATGCACTGGTCTCCTATCTACAGGTATTGGGAACCATGGTGGACTTCAGTAAGTTTGAAGAGGGGCACTTTGCGGAATTCCGCTAGGTGTTACGGGTAAACAACGTGCATGATTTTCTGATGTGGTTTACCTCGATGGAACATACCAAGCCGCTTACGCTGGTGCTGTTTTTCGTGACATTTGTGGGCATCATCTGGTATGTCTTCGCAAATCGCGAGCGTAGTGAAAGGCTGGAGTCTCGAAAATACATACCGCTGGACGACGATAACGTTCAGCAAGACAGTCACAAGGTAACTGACCATGAGTAAAGAAAATACTAAACCAACAGTACAGACTACCGGCCACGCCTGGGATGGTGACCTGCAGGAGTTCAACAACCCTCTGCCAAACTGGTGGCTGTGGTCTTTCTATGCCACCGTCGTCTTTGCAGTGATTTACTGGGTTCTGTACCCGGCATGGCCCGTTGGCAGAAATTACACCAAGGGTGTTATGAACGACATCACCTACACTACCAGTGCAGGTAAGACTGTCACGACACATTGGAACACCCGTGCTGCCTTGATGCAGGACTTACAGGCTGCACGTGAGCGACAGAAGCCTTATCTGGATCAAATCAGCAAGGCTAGTTATAACGAGATTGCCAAAGACCCTGAGAAGAGTGCATTCGCCTATTCAATGGCCAAGGTGCTCTTTGCCGATAACTGCGCGGCCTGTCATCAGACCGGTGGTGCCGGTGTTATTGGACTGTACCCCAATCTGGCCGATGACGACTGGTTGTGGGGTGGCAAGGTCGAGAACATTGAGGCAACGATTCGCGGTGGTCGTAAGGGTATGATGCCAGCGTTTGGTAAGCGTCTGTCAGAGACAGAGATGGATGACTTGTCTGAACACGTACTGAGCCTATCTGGCAATAAGGTTGATGCCGCGAAGGAACTGCGTGGTAAGGCCTTGTTCGAAGGAAGTGCCGGTTGTTTTGCCTGTCATGGTAAAGATGCAAAGGGACAGGCTAGTATGGGCTCTGCTAACCTGACCGATAGTATCTGGACCATCGCCAATGTCCCTGGCCAGACAACCCTCGAAGGGAAGAAGGCTGAAGTCAAGAAGGTGATCTTCAACGGCATCAGCCGCGAGATGCCGACCTGGAAGGGGCGACTCAGCGATACCGAGATCAAGATGTTGACTTTCTATGTACACGAATTAGGTGGTGGCAAGTAAGTCCCTCACCTGATTGAGAAAGAGATAGAAATGTTGCGGGTGGGGATGTTTATCGTCTCCCCCGCTGCGTGTCTCCGCCGCAGATAAGATCTGCCGGGTAATTTACTTACCATGACTGAACAGTTCTACCAGCAACGTATCCCCATCTTCCCGCGCTCGGTCAGCGGGCGCTTCCGTACGCTAAAATATTCCATTCTGGCCCTGGCCTATGGCGTGTATTTTCTGCTGCCGTGGTTACGATGGGAGCGTGCAACGGGGCCGAATCAGGCGGTCTATTTCGATATCCTTGGTCGCAAGTTTTATCTGTTTGACCTGGTTGTCTATGCACAGGATATCTTCTGGCTTGCCGGTCTTCTCGTAATCGCCGCGCTATTGTTGTTCTTTGTTACCGGTATAGCGGGACGCGTATTCTGTGGTTATTTTTGCTTTCAGACGCTGTGGACTGAAGTCTTTATGTTGGTCGAGCGTCTGGTACAGGGTGAACGTACCGCACGTATCAAGTTGTATAACGCGCCTTGGTCGCCTGCCAAGGCCCTGCGTATGGGCACTACCTGGTTACTATGGCTGTTAGTGGCGCTGCTTACTGGCCTGTCGTTTACCCTCTATTGGGGTGACGCCCCAATACTGGTGAGCCAGATGCTGCACGGCGAGGCACCGTTCCCCGCCTATGCGACAACGTTATTTCTCACGGCGACAACCTTCGTCATGGCAGGGCTGGCGCGTGAGCAGGTGTGCACCTATATGTGCCCCTACGCACGTTTCCAGGCGGTGATGTTTGACCCCGATACCTTGATCGTCGCTTATGATGAAAGGCGCGGGGAGGGGGAAAATGGCCGCAGTAAGCCTGGTCGGGATCTCCTGAAGCGTGAGGATCGCACGGCCGCAGGTCATGGTGACTGTATTGACTGTGGTTATTGTGTGCAGGTATGTCCTACGGGTATCGATATTCGCAATGGCATGCAGTACCAGTGTATTTCCTGTGCGCTCTGCATCGATGCCTGTAACACGATCATGGATTCTATTCATTATCCGCGAAACCTTATCTCATATACCTCTGAACGCGCACAAGAGGGGAAAAAGACCCGGATTTGGAAACCCAAGACCCTTGGTTATGGCGTGTTTCTGCTGGCCGCGATGGTGCTGTTGATCTGGAGCGTCGTGTCGCGCAGTCTGGTTGAATTGAATGTGCAACAAATACGGCAGCCTTTGGCAGTCCTGTTATCGAATGGTGATGTACAGAATCGCTACGAGGTCAAGGTGAATAACAAGACTGAGCATACACTCCATTTCAATCTGCACATTGAAGGCCTTGCCAAAGCCGATATGGAGACGGAATCCAAGGAAGAGCGCGTGCTGGCGCCAGAACGTAGCATATCCTTTCCGGTATGGATCAGGCAGACTCCTGTCAACGCAATTGCCGTGCAGCAACACTTCCAATTCATTCTTGAGTTGAGTGAGAGTGATGACACGATGCGTGTAGTACGAGAGTCTATCTTCTATACCCCTGAGCAATATTTAGTGAGTAAGCAACCATGATCAATCAAGCCTCATCCTTGTTGTTAGGGGTGTTTGTAATTATTGCAGTGTTTATCGGGGTCTACCGTGGCCTACATTGGCGAGGTAAACAGGCTGCGATGTTAGTGGCCCTGGCAGTTATTGGTGTTTATGTACCGATCGCAATCGTTTACTGGCCGGGGGGTGATGTGTTCGCAATGCACATCGCTATCTATCTTGTGAGCGTGTACATCCTAGGAATCATCACTATGTCGCGTGATGCCAGATTCGCTGATGGGGCTGAAACGGGCCGTTGGTTTCATTGGGGGCCCGCCGCTATTGTGATCTTTTTTGCCTGTATCATCGCGGTGGATTCCGTTCTGATGGTGGTAGCGCAGCAGGGTATTGGCTCTGGTTTGGCAAAACTAATCCTGCCCGAGGCCGACAGCGGCAAGGGCGAGGTTAGCTCCTTCTTTCCTGGTGTGGTGAAACACAATTTCCAGCAGAAGGAGGATCAATACAATGAATATCGTGAGCGACTGCTGGAACAAAAAAAACGTGGCTGGAGTGTGCACAAGGGCTGGATTGGTACTGCGGTAGCGGGCAAGCCAGCTAAATTTCGCGTCGAGGTATCCGATCATCAACAGAAGTTGGTGCAGGGCGCACAGGTCACAGGTCACTTCATGCGCTCATCCGATAGTCGCCTGGATCGATTATTCACAATGAAGGAAGTCAGTCCTGGCATCTATGAGACACAGGTTAGCTTACCGGTCTCAGGACGCTGGGACCTGGTCTTGAGCATCCTGAAAGATGGCCAACTACATGAAGTTACAGCGGTAACCACGATTGGTAATTCGGACAATTAGCGATGTCTTCCGCAGGGGATAGCAGTTGTTTTCACTGTGGTTTGCCTGTCCCAGCACGTAGTCATTATCAGGTTAAGATCGATGAGCAAGAACGCTCGATGTGTTGCCCCGGTTGTCAGGCGGTGGCACAGGCCATCGTCGAGAATGGATTGGTGGATTTCTACCGTTATCGAACCGAGGTTTCACCTACGGCCGAGCTGATCCCCGAGCCCCTTCGCGATCTGGAATTATTCGATTCCCCCAGTCTGCAAAAAAACTTTGTTCGGCAAGAGGCCGGTGAGGTTCGTCAGGCCTCACTGATCCTAGAGGGGATCGTCTGTGCCGCCTGCATCTGGTTGAATGAACGACACATCTCACGCCTGCCTGGCGTGTTGGAGTTCAGGGTTAATTATTCTACACATCGTGCCATCGTTCGCTGGGATAATGCGACAATTCATCTAAGTACGATCCTGCAAGAGATTGCCAACATCGGTTACCGCGCTCACCCCTTCGACCCGGGTCGTCAGGAGGCCGTGTATCGACATGAGCGTCGCCAGGCCCTGCGTCGACTCGCCGTGGCGGGGCTGGGCGCGATGCAGGTGATGATGCTGGCCGTGGCGCTCTATGCAGGCGCGTATTATGGAATGGATGCTCACCTTGAGATATTTCTGCGCTGGGTCAGTCTGATAATTGCTACACCAGTGGTGCTCTACTCCGCGCGGCCTTTTTTTCAATCCGCCAGGCGTGACCTCAGGCGCCGCCAACTCGGCATGGATGTCCCGGTTGCCCTGGCGGTTGGTGCCGCCTATCTCGCAAGCATCTGGTCGACTGTCCGTGGTGGTGGCGAGGTATATTTTGATTCGATAACGATGTTCACGTTCTTTTTGTTAGGTGGCCGTTTCCTGGAGATGAGTGCACGTCAACGCGCAGGGCAGGCGGCGGAGGTGTTGGTCAAGTTGCTCCCTGCCATGGCGTGTCGTATTGGCGCCGAGGGTGATAATAATGTAGCCGTCTCAGAGTTGATGCCAGGCGATCGCGTGAGGGTTCGTCCAGGCTCAAGCATTCCTGCCGATAGCCGGATTGAGAGTGGCTTGAGCAGCGTCAATGAATCCCTC
>JAHEDA010000102.1 GCA_024641445.1 Gammaproteobacteria bacterium | reverse complement strand
CAATGAGTACGTAATAAGACAAAAGAAAAGGCCACCATACGGTGGCCTTTCTCATTGCATGCAGTGCAGGGCAAGACGCCCTGCGGAGCATTACTTCTTGCCGGCTTCTGCAGGAGCAGCGGCAGGAGCAGCGGCAGGAGCAGCGGCAACTGGTGCACCAGCGGCAGGGGCAGCAGCAGGAGCAGCAACTTCAGCAGCGGGGGCTGGAGTAGCAACTGGAGCAGCGGCATGTTCTTTCTTGTTACATGCACTCAGGCCAAGGGCCAGAGCGATTACGGTCAGAGCGATAATCTTCTTCATATACGTCACCTCCATGGTGTCGCAAACATAAAAGGGTTCGGGGTTGTCTCGGTATTGATATGCTCACTACCAAGCGGCGCGGATTATACAGAGTACAAAGCGAATTAAGTTCGGCGGCGCTGGAAATATATTTTTACTACACCCTCTTGACATCCTGAAAACGAAGTTCGCTTGCGGAAAATTATTTTCTATAGATTTTTCAGAAGGTTAAGGCGAGTGCGGGTAGGTAATGGGGGGTGAGCCTGCAACGAAATAGAGTTGATGCTTCTTCCAGGGAAATTGTTTTCGTGTTTGCGTTTAGTTTTTAGGCTTACGTTTGTGGCTGTTGCGATGTTTGCGTGCGATGTTCGAGCGTAAACGCGCAACTGGCTCACTTGGGGTGTAGTCGATACAATGCTGAGACAACCCTGTTAACAGACCCTCTACATGCCACGTATCTCTGACCTCTTACGTCTGCTGGTGATTAGTTTCACCCTGGTACGCCATGGCATGGATGACCTCTTGCTCGCCAGTCATCTGTTTAGGCCGTTACGTTTTCTGCGTCCACTCATGCCCTGGACCTGGTGGGTGCGCCAGGAAAACCGGGGTGCGCGAATTCGCCGTGTCTTGGAATCACTCGGCCCCATCTTCATCAAGTTTGGTCAGATCCTCTCAACCCGGCGTGACCTCTTACCCGACGACATCGCCATTGAGCTGGCCAAGCTGCAAGATCAGGTGCCGCCCTTCCCGGCCAAACAGGCCCGCGCCATCATCGAAAAGGCTTATGGCCAGAGTCTGTCGACGGTATTTGCCGAGTTTGAACCGGAGGCCTTCGCCTCGGCCTCGATTGCGCAGGTGCACGGTGCCGTGCTGCATTCGGGTGAGCAGGTGGTGGTGAAGGTACTTCGTCCAGATATCCTGCCGGTGATTCAGCGTGATATTCGACTCCTATATATATTGGCCGACAAACTAAGCCGCTACTGGCCGTTGGCAAAGCAGTTGCGTCCGCGTGAGGTAGTGGCAGAGTTTGAGAAGACCCTGTTGGACGAGCTGGACCTGATGCGCGAGGCGGCCAACGCCGCTCAGCTGCGGCGCAATTTTTTAAGCTCTTCTTTGCTCTACGTTCCCGAGGTGCACTGGTCACTGTGCCGACGTAATGTCATGGTATTGGAGCGGATTCACGGTATTCCCATTGGTCAGATCAAGGAGCTCCAGCAGGCCGGGGTCGATCTCAAGGTCCTGTCCGAGAAGGGTGTGGAGATATTCTTTACCCAGGTCTTTCGTCACAGCTTTTTTCACGCCGACATGCACCCCGGTAATATCTTTGTTGACCCCAGCAATGGCCGTTACATTGCGGTGGACTTCGGTATTATGGGTTCACTCAACCCCTCCGATCAGCGCTACCTGGCCGAGAACTTCCTGGCCTTTTTTAATCGCGACTATCGCCGGGTGGCGCAACTGCACGTGGACTCGGGCTGGGTCGCCAAGGATACCCGGCTGGATGAGTTCGAGGCCGCGATTCGCACCGTGTGCGAGCCCATCTTCGATAAGCCGCTAAAAGAAATTTCATTTGGGCATCTGCTGTTGCGCCTGTTCCAGACCGCCCGCCGCTTTAACATGGAGGTACAACCGCAGCTGGTGCTGTTACAAAAGACCCTGCTCAACATTGAGGGCCTGGGTCGCCAGCTCTATCCAGAGTTGGACCTGTGGAAGACGGCCAAACCCTTTCTGGAGCGCTGGATGGCGGAGCAGATCGGCCCACGCGCCCTCTGGCGACACCTGCGTGAAAACATCCCGCTCTGGGCTGAACGGCTGCCGCAGATCCCGAATATGTTGTTTGATGTCCTGAGTCAGGCCAAAGAGGGTCGCCTCAAATATGAGCTTAAGTCGGAGCAACTGGAGGCACTGCGTCAAACGATTCACCAGGCCAATCGCCGGACGGTAGCGGCCATAGTGGGCAGTAGTTTTGTTCTCGCCGCGAGTGTATTGCTGACCTTTGGTGATCAGGTAATTGATGCGCCACCGTGGTTGGCCTGGGCGATGGGTGGCGCGGGGCTGTTGACGATCCTGCTGGCGTGGCCACGCAAACCAAAATAGAATTCGCACCCATTCGATCAGAGACGAGGTAGTCGGCGTGGATTTTGTTACTCATACGGTCAGCGCAATATCATCCTGGATGCGGCCCTACGCGGGACACATCAGCATCGCCATCGTGGCCACGCTGTTGGTGATTTCGGGCAGTGCGATCAACCATACCATCAGGACCTACATCCAGCCGTATCACTTTCTTATCCGCACCCTGGTCTTTATTCTATTGTGTACTTTCGGCTACGGCATGCTGAGCATCCTGCTCACACCCTATGTGAGGCAGTTTATCGCCGGCATGGGTAATCTCTATCTTGCACCAGTAGTTGTATTGTTGTTTCTGTTGCTGGGATTTCTGGCCGAGCGTCAACGCTCTTAAGGGTTTGATTAAAGAAATCTAGCGCCGCAACCAGTAGACCATCCCGGGGATGTCGGTGATCGACAGGCTTAGATAGACGGAATTTCCCGGAAAGTCCACCTCACTGCCCCCGCGCGTCCCTGCACTCAGGCGCAATTTGTCCTGCATGAAACCGAGATAAATACTGGAGCCGAGTGCGGTGCGGGGGTGCCCAGGCCAATCGCTCCAGGTGTAGGTAAGCGTTGGGCCGATGCCCATGGAGCTGATGAGTCCATTGCGGCGGTACGATAAAAACAAATCATACTGTGCAAACAGAATATCGTTATTGGCATAGCGATTTAGAAAGAGTGGTGTAACGCGAGAGTCGAGTGCCCACGAGGGACCGAAGGTAAGTGAGGGTTGCCACGCGACCATTGGCCCACCATTGCGCAAGTCCACGCCAAGCTCATAGGGTAGCAAGGTCTCCCAGCTGTATTCCGGTGCGGCCGAGCGAGGGGTAATGTGGGTGTTCTCCTCCTGGAAATAAGAGTGCGCCGCAAGAGCGGCGAGGCCGAGTGAGCCGCGAATGACCTCGCCCCCTTTAATCACCGCCTGCTCGTTGCGCTCTAATTCCAGCAGGCGTCGGCTAATGCGCGAGGTCAGCGGGTAATACCAGGTTGAGCTGTCGCGGTCACGCAGTCGATAGATACGTCGCATAAACGGACTCGACTCGTTGATGTCGTAGCCGCGCGCGAAGAGCTCCCGAATAAAATCATCAAAACTCAATTCTGTTCCCTCTGTATAAGATGCGGGAGGGTGGGTGTGCAGGGCATCAAATATCCTGACCAGGTTTTGGTTCCTGCTCCGGGATGCAGCCTCTAGCGTGGTTAACCAATGCCAGGGTTTGTCTGCCTTATCAAAGTCGGGGTGTTCCCGCGTCGCAAGTAAATAGAAGATAGTCTGAGCATCAACCGACTCACTCACATTCAGGCGGGTGAAGATATCCTGTACGCGACCGGACATGCAGGCATCATAGTGTTGCCGACGTTCACACAAAAAATTGGCGATACCATGTATGGCATCGTAGGCACCGGAATAGTAGTCATATTGTCGAAATGGCTTGTCGATGAAGGCGCCAAAGTTTTGCAGCATCGAGCCGGTTATGGCGTCATAGCGTGTCGAGAGCAAGAGTCGGCGGTCGTTGTGAAGGTCATTGGAGGAGTTCCGCAGGGTCAAGGCCAGTTGCAGGTCGCCGATAGTGGTCGCGGTGTTTCCCAGAATGTGTAGCAGGTCGCTGCGCTCGGATTCTATGCGGCTTTTATAGATGGGTTTCACCAGGCCGCTATAGATTTCTTCCAGGGCATTGGATTTTTTCAAGATACAGTTTGCCAGCTCGTCCTTGCGGGGTTGTCCGAGTTGGGGCGAGGACTTGATGAGGTTGAAAAGATAGTTGCAGGTCTGTTGGGGTACCTGTTCAGTTACGTTGCAGGGGCTGTCGGGGTTTACATCGCCGCGCAGGCGCTTGGCGAGATGGCAGGCGTTGTAAAACGACTGCTTACTCCAGTCGCCGCTGCGCAGAACATTGTAAAGCTCATAATTGCGCCCGGTGGTAATCGCACCACCAAAGAATTTTAGTTGCGTGCGCAGACCAAAGCTTTGTGGTGCGCCATCATACGGATTGTTGTCTTGCGCAGGCTGCTCGCCACGGCGATTGTCCGGATCGACATAGATGTAGTTGTAGGGCAGGGCGCTCTTCTGCCAGACGTGTTTGGTGCTGACATCCAGTGGTGAGGGTTCAGCCAGGGTCTTGGCGACACCCAGGGGTACGTTGTCAAACACGCCACCGTCGAGGAACTGACTGGAGGCGGGTGTGTAGCCGCGTGGACAGGTAGCAGAGGTAACGAGGTTGTCGGGTGTCTCACTTGCCTGGCAGTAGTGCAGGTATTTACGGCCAAAGGCGATGGGGAAGGCACTGGAGGTCTGTAAGGCCTCAATAATCTGTTCGGGAGTAATCTGATGCAGTGAACCTTCGCTATTCAGGTTCTCCCCTTGCATGTAGAGGACATTGCCAAGATAAGGGTCGAGCGGGTTCATGATGTGGGAGAGGATGCGGATCTTGCCGTCGTGAGTCTCCTGGTTATACGCGAGTCGAAACGGCATCATGAAGCGCTGGTTATCCACCTTTACGCCGGCCACTGACATGGTGTGGGCCTGTACCTTGGTCAGGGTTACGCCTATGGGGATGTTGCAGTCCTGGCGGTAAAGCGGCTGATTGAGCAGGTGAATAATGCGTTGGATCGCCACCTCAAAGGCGCGCCGTGTGAACAGGCCATCATCATCCAGATAGCCTTGGCCTTTCTCCACCTCATCCGGCGGCAGCAGGCTGTCGATACCGACATTGATCCAAATATCGCGAAACAGGTTGTTGTCGATGCCGTCGTAAAGGGCCGCTGCGGAGTTGGCGGGGATCTGCGCGCTGTCGAGGGTGTCCTGGGCGCACCACATCATGGCCGAGAGCAGGGCATTGATGCTGCCGGCAGAGGCCCCGCTGATAGAAAGCAGCTCAGGTGGCAGGCGGGTGTTGTTACCCGTGTCCGCATCATTCCGGCGCAGGCGTAAATAGCGTAACAGGGCCCAGTTCAAGCCCGCCTCGTAGGAGCCAAGGCTGACGCCACCACTTATGGAGAGTGTGTAGGGGACATAGGTACCCGGTGTCAGGCTGAACATCTTGGGTGGGTAGTTGCTCACGGCGCCTGTCGTGAGGGGATGGCACAGGAGTAAAGCCAGTAAGGCAACATAAATGCGACGCATGCAAAACGGCCCTGTCATTAATTATATGTCCTGTTTGGCTGGCTTCGCCAGCGAGACGCGCTTGAGAATTAAATGCGTTGCGTTAGCTTATCCCGCTACATTGAGTGTTGATAGCCGGGAGAAAGTGACCCAAAACGCTGATGATAGCTTGCCAGCGTTACTGGGTGTGTCGCAAGGTCCATGCGAACGTGGGTAAGGCCATCGGGAGTTTGCATGAGATGGACTGCTTGTCGCGGATAGATTCGGGTAAAATGTCCTGACACGCCCACCCGGAGACACCGTTCCATGAGTAAGCTCCCCCTCAGTGCCGACGACAAGACCATGCTGTCGAGTGAATTTTGTGGCATGCGCTTCGATACGCCACTCGTGTTGCTCTCGGGGTGCGTCGGGTTTGGTGAGGAATACACCCGCGTAAAGGGTTTTTCCAACCGTGATGCAGGCGCGGTGTGTCTCAAGGGCACGACCCTGAATCCGCGCCTGGGCAATCCGGCCCATCGCGTGTACGAGACCCCCATGGGTATGCTCAATGCCATCGGCCTGCAAAACCCTGGCGCGCGGCATGTGGTGGATAGCATCCTACCCAGCCTCGATTTCAGCGAGACCCGCTTTATCGCCAACGTCTCCGGCTCCACCATCGAGGAATACGAAGAGGTCACCCGCATCTTTGACGACTCCCCCATCGACGCCATGGAGATCAACATCTCCTGTCCGAATGTAAAAGAGGGCGGTGTTGCCTTCGGTAACGACCCGGACATGTCGGCGCGGGTGGTCGAGGTCTGCCGCAAGGCCACCAAGAAACCCCTCATCACCAAGCTCTCGCCCAACCAGACCAATATCGCCGAAAATGCCCGCCGCTGTATCGAGGCGGGTACCGATGCCTTTTCGGTCATCAATACCCTCATGGGCATGGCCATCGACATCGAGGACCGCACGCCTATCATTGGTAACAACCAGGGCGGTCTCTCTGGCCCGGCCATCAAACCCATCGCCCTATTAAAAGTACATCAGGTCTATCAGGTTGCGCGGGAACACGGCATCCCCATCATTGGTCAGGGCGGTATCACCACCGCCGCCGATGCGCTGGAGTTTATCATCGCCGGTGCCAGCGCCGTGGGGATCGGTACCGCCCTCTTCTACGACCCTTTGGTTTGCCCAACGATCAACGCCGGGATTGTGGATTATCTAAAGCGCCATGGTCTCTCTAACGTGGAACAGCTGGTTGGTAGCCTGCGTTTGAATGGGCCGACCGGGTGTGGACACTAGGTGAGGCAGTCTCGCTTCAATTTCGGATACCTTCCTGAGCTACCAGTTAAATCCAAATCAAAATCAAGCACCTATAAGTGATGATGCGAAAGTTTTTGGCAAGGCTATAATCCAGCGCTGATTTTCAATCTCACCTTCAGGAAAACATATGTCAGAAGGGTTTCATGTTCATGGTGCCCACGACCACGCTGTGGAACACCAGGCCCATAGTGGCGATAGTCTTGCCGGCTACGTAGCGATCTTTACCGCCATCCTCGCCTCGGTCGGCGCGGTGGTCAGTTATCAGGGGGGGGATACCCAGAATGAGGCCATGCTGCTCAAAAACGAGGCGGTGCTTAAAAAGACCCACGCCTCCGACCAGTGGAATTACTACCAGTCCAAGAGCAACAAGGGCCACATGATGGAGCTGGCCATGGATTTGGCGCCAGCTAACAAAAAGGAATTCTATAAGGCCAAGATCGAAAAATATGAGCAGGAGAAGAAAGAGATAAAGCTCAAGGCTGAGGACCTGGAGGCCGAATCCGAAAAGGCCAATCTGGAGAGTGAACACGCCATGCACCCGCACCACAAGCTGGCGCAGTCCATGACCCTGATCCAGATCGCCATCTCCCTGGCATCCATCACCGTCCTCACGCGTAAAAAGTGGTTGTTCGCCGTGGCGGCCGTGTCGGCGGCGGGCGGTATGGTCATGTGGGGCTTTGCGCTGTTTAGCTAATTTCGGTCTAACTTAGTCTCGTTACGTGTGGCTGCCCCCCCATCAAGGGGGTGGCCATTTATTTGCGCTTCACCGCTCAATCAACAGCACTTCATAAATGGCTATTCAGTACTAGACTCATAAAGTGAGTAATTTTCTGGATAGTGTCGCTTGGCACTAATTCATAATCGCCACATCGTCATGCTTGGTGCAACCTGTGAGCTGCGGTATTTTTCAGAGCATAGGGAGGCCATGAAATGATAAAAGCCAATTCCTGCCAGGGGGTGGCAGAGATAAATACAAAATATGCGAATGGAATTTACGGCAGCCGTCTTTTGCCTTATTAGATGGATGCCGCATATATCACTGTTATGTTAAAAATGAAATAGCAGTAAACATTTATAGGTACAGCTGTATGAAAACAGTAAGTTGCTTTGTTATATTTTTACTGCAACATATTCTGTCACAGACTATAATCCTCTTTGCAAAATTCTGAGCAAGCAGTACCAGCAATGGTTCGCTGTTTAATGCATGGCTCAATAGGTATAGAGCCGAAAGATGAAAACCAACGAGGTAAAATTGGTGAAATTGTTCAGTTAGCCGCACAAACCCAAAGTTTAAAAGT
>JAHEDA010000101.1 GCA_024641445.1 Gammaproteobacteria bacterium | reverse complement strand
TCGCGCAATTTGCTGATGACGTCACGATTATGCGTCTCACGAAAGAAGGTAACAATACTTTGCGCGACAACCGGGCCCACATCTTCAACCTGTTGCAGATCCTCGACAACCCACAAGACCCTGCGTGGACCCCGTGGTGGAATCATTCTGGCTAAATCCAATCCTGAGATCGAAAAGAAGCTGAATTCTCTGGTCTTTCCCGGCACTCAAGGTGGCCCTCTCATGCATGTGATTGCGGCCAAGGCGGTGGCCTTCAAGGAGGCGCAGCAACCGGATTTCAAGACCTATCAACAGCAGGTGGTCAAGAATGCGCGCACCATGGCTAACGTGTTTATCAAACGCGGATATGATGTCATCTCCGGCGGTACGGATAATCATCTGTTTCTAGTTAGTTTTATAAAGGCTGGTTTGACAGGCAAGGATGTAGATGCCTGGCTGGGCGATTCAAATATCACCGTCAACAAGAACGCCGTGCCGAATGACCCACAGTCACCCTTTGTCACTAGCGGTATTCGCGTTGGTACGCCTGCGGTCACGACTCGTGGTTTCAATGAAAAAGATTGTGAGACCCTGGCGGGTTGGATGTGTGATGTTATCGCCGCCAAAGGTGACGCCAAGGTGATCGAAGGCACTCGCAACAAGGTGCTAGAGATCTGCAAGAAGTATCCGGTATACGGTTAAGGTTCCGACAGGCAGAGCCTTAACTGCACTAAGCAGGTAACTCACTCATGCATTGTCCATTCTGTGGTGCCAATGATACGAAGGTGATTGATTCGCGTCTGGCCAGTGAGGGTGCCATGGTGCGTCGGCGACGCGAGTGCACGTCATGCAATGAGCGGTTCACTACGTTTGAAACGGCCGAACTGGTGATGCCGAGGATATTGAAGAATGACGGTCGACGTGAGCCTTTTGACGAGCACAAGCTCCGGAATGGTATCGTCAGGGCCTTGGAAAAGCGTCCCGTCGATATGGAACAGATCGAGGAGGCCGTGGCGCGCATCATGAAGCGTATGCGTGCGACGGGCGAGCGTGAGATCCCTTCGCGTGACGTGGGTGACTGGGTCATGGATGAATTGCGTGACCTGGACCAGGTCGCCTATGTACGCTTCGCCTCGGTCTATCGTAGCTTCCAGGATGTGAATGCCTTTGAAGAGGAGATCGAGCGTCTGAAGAAGATCCCTACCCCCGAGGTCAAGCGTATGCAGCAATCCCTTCTACCGGAAGAAGAGTAAACGTGGAGTTCTCTACTGACGACTATCGCTATATGTCGCGCGCCCTGCATCTGGCTGAGCGTGGTCGTTATACCACGCACCCAAATCCAAATGTAGGGTGTGTACTTGTAAAGGATAGTGCAGTCGTAGGCGAGGGATGGCATGAAGTCGCGGGTGGACCTCATGCAGAGATTATGGCCTTGCGTATGGCGGGTGCTAAGGCCGCAGGTGCAACAGCTTATGTCACCCTTGAACCGTGTTGTCATCATGGCAGGACGCCACCCTGTACCGATGCGCTACTAAACGCCGGTGTCAACAAGGTTATTGCCGCCATGGAAGACCCAAATCATCAAGTTGCCGGTAAGGGCCTTGAGCAGTTGCGGATGGCGGGCGTGCAGGTGGCCTCAGGTCTGATGAGTATTGAAGCCGAAAAGCTGAACCTCGGTTACTTAAAGCGTAGGCGCACGGGGCGACCCTTTGTACGCTTAAAACTCGCGATGAGCCTGGATGGCCGCACGGCGATGGCGAGCGGTGAGAGCAAGTGGATAACCACTGACGCGGCACGCCAGGATGTACAGCGCCTGCGCGCAGAGAGTTCGGCAATCCTGACAGGGGTAGGTACCGTACTGGCGGATGACCCTGCGATGACGGTACGTCTTGACGGAATGACTCGTCAGCCGCTACGGGTCGTTCTGGATACTAACCTGAGTTTGCCCGAGACGGCGCGTATGCTACGTGAGCCAGGCGAGACGCTGCTCCTCACCTGTAGCGATGACGATACAACCAAACAGCGTTTGCAGCAGGCCGGGGCAACGATACAGAGCCTGCCATTTTGCGGTAAGAGTGTAGACCTGGATTCGGTCCTGGATGTACTCGGTGACTTGCAGATTAACGATCTGCTGGTTGAGACGGGCGCCACCCTCAGTGGGGCATTCGTCGCCGCAGGACTGGTGGATGAATTTGTCATTTATATGGCACCGATTTTGATGGGTGACGCTGCCCGTGGTCTGTTCAGATTGCCGGGGCTCGAAGCCATGGCGGACAAGCTGCAACTTGAAATCATGGACGTACGTGCCGTGGGAAAGGATTGGCGTATCACAGCAAAATTGGCGGGTTGAGAAAGATCAATGTTTACTGGAATCATACAGTCCATCGGCAATATCGCCGCGCTTCAAGCCAAGGGTAGTGATGCGCGCATGCATGTGCAGACGGGGAAACTTGACCTGTCGGATGTGCAATTGGGTGACAGCATCGCGGTAAATGGCGTGTGCCTGACTGCCGTGGAATTACCCGGAGATGGATTCTGGGCCGATGTCTCGGGTGAGACCCTGAGTAAGACCACCTTCAAACAGTTGCGTAACGGCACGCTGGTGAATCTGGAAAAGGCACTGACGCCCATGACACGTCTGGGTGGACACCTGGTGAGTGGGCATGTCGACGGTGTTGGCAAGATTAGTCAACGTTATGACGATGGGCGCTCGGTACGCTTTCACATCGAGGCACCGGCTGAGCTGGCCAGGTACATCGCGGCCAAGGGCTCGATATGTATCGAGGGTATTAGTCTGACTGTAAATGCTGTGCACGGTGCCGAGTTTGAACTTAATATTGTCCCGCATACCCTGCAGGAGACGACGATGGGCGGTCTTAAGGTTGGTGACCCGGTGAATCTGGAAGTGGACCTCATCGCACGCTATCTGGAACGTCTGCTCCTGGGTGAGCAGGCGGCAGACCCCAAGGCGGGCATTAGTCAGGCCTTTTTACAAGAACACGGATTTATGAAGTAGAGGCAGCCATGGCACTCAACACGAGCAAAGAGATTCTTGAAGACATCCGCCAGGGTAAGATGGTAATTCTGATGGATGATGAGGACCGCGAGAATGAAGGCGATCTCATTATGGCGGCAGAAAGGGTGCGTGCCGAAGACATTAACTTCATGGCCAAGTATGGGCGCGGCCTGATTTGCCTAACGCTAACGGAAGAGCGTTGTCAACAACTGCGTCTACCCTTGATGGTGCGTGAGACCGGCGATACTCACGGTACAAATTTTACGCTCTCGATCGAGGCGGCGATCGGTGTGACGACCGGGATCTCTGCATCGGACCGTGCACAAACTGTACGTGCGGCTGTCGCGCCAGCTGCCAAGCCCTCTGACATCGTACAGCCTGGTCATATCTTTCCACTGATGGCTCGCCCCGGTGAAGTGCTGACGCGTGCTGGTCATACCGAGGCGGGGTGTGACCTGGCGCGGATGGCTGGGCTTGAGCCTGCGGCGGTGATCGTCGAGATCCTCAATGAGGATGGCAGCATGGCGCGTCGCCCGGATCTGGAAAAATTTGCACATGAACATGGGATTAAAATTGGCACCGTCGCGGATCTAATTCACTATCGTATGCAGCATGAAAAGACGGTCGAGCGTGTTGCCGACTCAAATATGCCGACTGAGTTTGGTGAGTTCAGACTCCATGCCTACAAAAGCGTGATCGACGGTCAGGTTCACTTGGCACTCGTCATGGGTATTGTGAACGACGCTGAACCGGTATTAGTCCGTGTGCATGTTGAAAATAGTCTATGCGATATCTTTGGGAGTACCCGTGCAGACTGTGGCTGGCCCCTGCGCGATGCGATGCAGCGTATTGCAGATGAGGGGAGAGGTATCGTAATAATTCTGCGGCTCCGCGAGGAGTCCGATATCCTGGTTAGTCAGATTACCCAGTATGCCAAACAGGATGCTGGAGAAGATGTGGCACGACATGATACCGGGGCCGACCTGCGTACCTTCGGCGTTGGCGCGCAGATGCTGACGGACCTTGGTGTGAAACGCATGCGTGTGCTGAGTGCGCCCAAGAAGATGCACGCCATTTCTGGTTTTGATCTGGAAGTGGTGGAATATGTACAAAATTAAATTCGTGATGGAGAGATTGTGATGAGCCAGATTAAAAACATCGAAGGTGAACTGACAATAAAAGGGATCAAGTTTGGTTTTGCCGTCGCACGCTTTAACAGTTTTGTGGTTGAGCACTTGCTTGAGGGTGCCATTGATGCCTTGAAACGTCATGGTGCCAATGACAATGATCTTGAGGTGGTGCGTGTGCCCGGTGCCTATGAGCTGCCTCTGGCCGTAAAGCAGATGGCCACCAGTAAACGCTACAACGCCATTATTGCCTTGGGAGCTGTGATCCGTGGTGGAACTCCTCACTTCGATTATGTCGCAGGGGAGTGTGTGAAGGGGCTTTCGCATGTGATGCTGGAACATACCATACCCGTTTCATTTGGTGTCTTGACCGTTGATAGTATCGAACAGGCAATCGAACGCGCTGGTACCAAGGCGGGAAATAAGGGTGTCGAGGCGGCCATGTCTGCGGTTGAGATGGTCAACCTGCTACGCAAGTTTGGTTAACCCTTTACACCAGTCGAGTTGTATCAATGAGTAAAGCCCGCACACGCGCACGTCGTTTGGCAGTCCAGGGTCTGTATGAATGGCAGGCCAGCGGTAATGACCCGCGTGACATATTGAATATCATGCTGGTGAACCCGGTCAATAAAAATGCCGATCTGGAATATCTGCGTGAGCTGATGCGCGATATACCGAATCAATCAACGCAGCTAGATGCCAGTTTGGAGCCGTATCTGGACCGGCCACTGGATGAGATCGATATGGTAGAGCGCGCCGTCTTGCGTGTCTCTGCCTATGAGTTGTCGACACGCCTGGATATTCCCTATCGAGTTGTCATCAATGAGGGCGTTGAGCTCGCCAAGGTCTTTGGCGCCGATCAGGGCCACAAGTTCGTCAACGGTATTCTCGACAAACTGGCGGCGGATCTACGCCCCGATGAGGTTAGGCAACGCAGGTCGTAAATGTTGCATAGAGTTGCGAGGTCACCATGCCGCTGGGCGAGTTCGAACTTATCCAAAAGTATTTCTCTCGTGTAAGCAACGCCCCCCTTAATATCAAGCTTGGGATCGGTGACGATGCAGCATTGGTCACTGTACCGCCCGACCAATATCTGGTGGTGGCTATTGATACCTTGGTAAGTGGTGTTCACTTTCCCGTGCAAACCAGTCCGGTGGATATTGCCTATAAGGCCCTGGCCGTAAATCTAAGTGACATGGCGGCGATGGGGGCCACACCTGCCTGGTTTACCTTGGCATTGACACTTCCGGATGCCAATGAGCGTTGGCTGGGAGATTTTGCAACGGGTTTGTTTGAACTTGCTCAGCGCTTTCATCTACCACTCATTGGTGGTGATACCACGCGCGGTCCCCTTAGCGTCACTATCCAGATCGCGGGGCATGTCCCGGGGAACATGGCCTTGTTACGAAGTGGTGCGTGCGCGGGTGATATTATTTACACCACCGGTACCCTGGGCGATGCCGCTGCTGCGCTGCGTGCGATACAACGGGGAGATGCAGAAATATCTCCAGAATTACTGGTACGACTAAATCGCCCCTCGCCACGTGTAAGTGTGGGTATTGCACTGCGCGGTATCGCCTCGGCCTGTATCGATATTTCGGATGGGTTGCTCGCCGACCTTGGTCATATCCTTGAGCAAAGTGGTGTTGGTGCCTCACTAAACATTGATAGAGTCCCGATCACAACGAATCTGCAAGGACAGGAAAAGGACCCCTCGCAGAGATGCCGCTTTGTATTAAATGGTGGTGATGATTATGAATTGTGTTTTACGGTTCCCCCGAACAAGCTGGCTGAGGTGGGGAAGATACAATCGAGCACGGGTGTGGCCTTGACACCGATTGGTAGAATTACGGCGACGACTGGTTTACGCTGTGTTGATCAGGCTGGGCAACTTGTCGAGTTGCAAGATTTTGGTTTCCAACATTTTCGTTAATCTACTGGATCACAACTATGACAAAGATTTCGGTGAAGCGACCACCAATCCCGGCGCGATTACTCAAGAACCCTGTCCATCTGATCAGTCTTGGCTTTGGCTCAGGTATGTCACCAATAGCCTCGGGTACTATCGGGACCCTGGCCGCGATTCCGCTTTATCTCCTTATGGCGCCTCTGCATCTATGGTTCTATACACTTGTTACACTACTCTTGCTTGTTCTGGGTATCTGGACCTGTGGACAAACGACCAAGGCATTGGGTGTCGAAGATCATCAGGGGATTGTGTGGGATGAGGTCATCGGTTATCTCATCACAATGGCTGCTATCACACCGAGCATCGTAAGTGTATTGATGGGATTTTTCCTTTTTCGATTTTTTGATATCTTCAAAATATGGCCTGCCTCGTGGGCCGAGCGGCGCTTTAGTGGTGGGTTGGGGATTATGTTTGACGACGTCATGGCGGGCATTTACGCCGCTCTCTGCATGCAGATTATCAATCATTACATTGATCTGAGCGCGATCATCTGATATTTAGTATTGGTATGAGGAATTGAAGTCGGAGTAAGTCGAGTGGTAAAAGAGCGTGTAGCGGTATTGAGTGCAGTATTATTTAGCTTGATGAATTGTGCGTGGGCGGATGACGCGGAGGTTGTCGCAGCGAAATTCGTACGTAGCGGCGCGAGTTGGATTGTGCACGTAACACTACGACACAACGATACCGGCTGGGACCATTATGCCGATGCCTGGCGTGTGATGGACGAGAAAGGAAATGAGATCACCACACGCGTGCTCTACCATCCACACGTTGATGAACAACCCTTCACGCGTAGTCAACCTGGCGTCAATATCCCCAAGGGTGTGAACATCGTTTACATTGAGGCCCATGATAAAGGGCACGACTGGGCAGCAAAGCGACTGAGGGTGGATCTACGCCGCAATCAGGGCGAGGGGTACGAGATTACTCGCAAACCGTGAGTTACAGGCGCTTGTCTTTTTCAATAAGTGCATAGGCGGAGTGATTGTGGATGGACTCGAAGTTCTCTGATTCCACCACATAGCGTACGATACGCTCATCCTTATTCAGCCTCGCGGCAACATCGCGCACCATGTCTTCTACAAATTTTGGATTGTCGTAGGCACGCTCGGTTACAGCCTTTTCATCCGGGCGCTTGAGTAAGCCATACAATTCGCACGAGGCCTCTTTCTCGACCAGGTCGATCAACTCTTCTATCCAGACAAAGTCCTTGAGCGTGGCACTGACGGTGACGTGTGAACGTTGATTATGGGCGCCGTAGTCCGAGATCTTTTTGGAGCAGGGGCAGAGACTGGTAACCGGCACCACGACCTTGACGGTCATCTCATGCTTGCCACTGGTGATAGCACCAATGAAGCTGACGTTATAGTCCATCAGACTTTGTACCCCGGACACCGGGGCGGTCTTATTGACGAAATAGGGGAAGGACATCTCGATATGACCTGACTCGGCCTCCAGCCGCTCCGTCATCTCGATCAACATATCCTTGAAAGACTTAACCGTTATCTCACGCTCGTGTTTGTTGAGGATCTCGACAAAACGCGACATGTGCGTGCCCTTGAAGTTGTGGGGCAGGTTTACATACATGTTGAAATTGGCAATGGTAGGCTGTTCGCCGCTGCTGCGGTCACGCACGCGTACGGGGTGGCGGATATCCTTAATGCCGACCTTATTGATGGGGATGCGGCGGGTATCCTCGCGGCTCTGGACGTCTTCGATGGCTTCAGCAGTCACACTCATGCTTGGGTTTCCTAATCTTCACTGTAGGTTACACAGGCGCGCTCGGTCTCCCAGATGGTCACGGCGCTGACCTGTGCAGTAGGCGTATTCAATACCGCGGCCAGTTGTCGATACAGATAGGCGGCGATATTTTCGGCAGTTGGGTTCACCTTATCGAACGGGGCGATCTCGTTCAGGTTCTGGTGGTCCAACTCGCCGATGAGTTTGCGTGTCGCGTCCTTGATGTCCTTGAAATCCATGCCCATACCGACCTGGTCGAGCTGTTTTGCACTGACCTTTACCTCAACCT
>JAHEDA010000413.1 GCA_024641445.1 Gammaproteobacteria bacterium | reverse complement strand
ATCGCGTCGCAGCATGGTGTTGAGCAGGGGGTCGCTGGTCCAGCCCAGGGTTGAGTAAGCCTGCACCCCGCCGACATAAGTCTCCAGGCCTTGCTGTTGTAATTCCTTGGCAAAGGCCTGTGCCTTGGCCTCGGTGTAATAACCGCGATAACTGATACACCCGGTAAAGACAAAACACCAACTCTGCGGTTGCACGGAAAATTCTTTCGCGGCGATCACATTCCAGATGGCGTAGGGGCGGTGCAGGTCGGCGTATTCGGTATAGCTTTTATTTTTTGGCAGCCCCAACTCATGACTCGCAAACTGGCGCGCCTGCTGTGCCGAGCGCAGCGCTTCTTTAACCTCTTCCGGGGTGGACGACTCTGTCAGCCATTGCTCGATGGGACGACTGGCATTGATGATCTCCAGGTGGCCGCCCATCGCATCGAGGTAGTAACCAAGATTGGAGCAGGCACCAAGGCCCAAGGTACTCAGGAGCAAAACTCCTGTGGCGACCAGATGTTTCACGTTATGCTTGGAAATCATGGTGCCTTCAGCTTATACCGCCTTTATCCATCCCGCCAGATTACGGCCCTGGCTGCTCGTCGCAGGACTCAGCTTTTTATGCTTTGCCTTTAATCTGTCTCCCGCCCTGCGCTACGACCGCGCGCTGATCGCCAAGGGTGAGGTCTATCGCCTCGTCACCGGTCATCTTGTCCATGCCAGCGCTGAGCACATGCTGCTCAACCTCGCGGGGCTATTGCTTACGGCCATGCTATTTCACCAACAGACGCGACCACTGCGCTTCACGCTCGAACTGTTGGTGATTTGCCTACTCCTCTCCAGCTTTATTTGGTTTGCCGAGCCCGGGGTGCAGCGCTACCTTGGTCTCTCGGGGGTGTTGCACGGCTTGTATCTTATTGGCGCGGCGCGCCTGTGGCAGGGTGAATCCCGTTTTGGCCTGGTGTTGGTGGGTTTGCTGGTGTTGAAATTGACGCTGGAGCAGATGACGGGCGGTTCGCTGTTTTACGAATCGGGCAACGTCTTAACCAGCGCGCATACTTTCGGCGTACTCAGTGGGGCACTCGTACTACTGGCGAGTGAGTGGGTAGCGCGTTATTGGGAACGACGCCGTAATAAATAGATGCGCCACCACAAGAGGCCGAGCAGCCCCGCGATCACCCAAATGCTCAAACGCCCCTCACGGTCGTGACCAATGGCCACGACCTCTGACACACCCGCAAAGCTCTTGGCCTTGGCCACTGCCGCGTAGGCATCGACGATACCCGGCCCACAGCCCTTGGCGGCACATGAACTGCCGCTGGTCTTGCGCGCGGTTTCACGCAAGATGAAACGCACCTGCTCTTCGCTGAGATTGGGATTGACCGCCAGCATCAGCGAAACCACCCCACTGACTACGGGTGCGGCGAAGCTGGTGCCTTGCGCGGGTGAGTAAGTATCTGTTGTCGCGGTGTTCGCGCCTGCATTAGTCGCTGCATCAATACCGTTGGGGTCAGTACTCCCCGTCATGGAACCACCGGGGGCGCTGATTGAGATCCCTGAACCGTAATTACTGTAGGAACTCAAATCACCCGAACGATTCGTCGCCGCCACCGCCAGCACACCCAAGCAATTTGCCGGGACACTGGTGGAGACGTCTTTGGTCTCATTACCTGCTGCAACGACCACCACTGTGCCCTTGGCACGGACATCATCAATGGCGGACTGCATGGCGACACTACAGCTGGCCGTCCCACCCAGGCTCATATTGATCACGCGTGCGGGATTGGCATTGTCCGCTACCCCGCTCACGCTGATGCCCGAGGCCCAGCGAATGGCGTCGATAATGTCAGAATAGGCGCCGCCGCACTTGCCCAGCACCCGCACGGGTAACACCTTCACCGCCCAATTGATGCCCGTGATACCTAATGTGTTATTAGACTTGGCGGCAATGATGGAGGTCACACGGGTACCGTGCCAGGAACTATTGGTAGCCGATGTGGCACACCCAGAATAACTCCCCGCCAAATCGGCGCTGCTGAGGTAATCACCCACATCGGTTGGGTCACTATCCCGACCCGCCGCATCACCATCGGTCGTATTGCCGGTTAAATCGCTCGTAATGAAGTCATAGCCATTCGTTGTTACTCGGGTATCGAAATCAACATGGGGCCGATACCCGGTATCTAACACCGCGACCACCGGCGTGGAGGCGGAGCCGGTGGTAATATCCCAGGCCTTTTCGGCATTGATACCC
>JAHEDA010000100.1 GCA_024641445.1 Gammaproteobacteria bacterium | reverse complement strand
CATTTATCCAGCTAGGCATGCATCGACCCCTTCTGAGCACTTTGATGAATGGCCTGAAGCAGTCCCTTGGCCTTGGCGCGCGTCTCTAGTAGTTCAGTCTCAGGGATAGAATCAGCAACAATACCCCCGCCGGCACGAAAATAGAGCTGCTCTGCTTCGATCCACATCGTTCGAATCAAAATATTCAAGTCCATTGAACCATCGTGATTAAGGTATCCCATGGAACCGGTGTAAGGCCCACGCGGGCTGGCCTCAAGTTCGGCAATAATTTCCATACAGCGCACCTTAGGGCATCCCGTAATGGTGCCACCGGGAAAGGTCGCACGGATAACCTGTCCGGGGGTAACACCCAACCGTAACTCACCGTCGATGTTTGAAACAATGTGATGAACGTGAGCATAGGTCTCAAGCCCAAGTAGCTCGGTTACCTTGATGGTCCCAGGTGTACACAATCGCCCGAGGTCATTCCGCTCAAGATCGACCAACATGATGTGCTCCGCACGCTCCTTCGGATGACCTATCAGCGCCTTACGGGCTGATGGGTCTAGGGATTGTTGTGGGTCACGTGGGTGTGTACCCGCAATCGGGCGAGTCTCAATATGTCGACCGTGGACGCGCACCAGACGCTCCGGCGAAGAACATAAAATCACCGCATTATCAAGTTGGGCAAGGCCCGCAAACGGGGCCGGATTGGATTTGCATAAACGTTCGTATAAGGCAACATAGTTATCACCCGACGCTGTGCCCTGCCACAGGCGCGAAAGGTTAGCCTGAAAGATATCACCCGCCTGAATATAGCGCTTTGCACGGTCAATACTCTGCAAGTACTGCTCAGAGGGTTCTTCGATGATGTCATGGCAGGTGGTTGCATCAGCGGCAGGTGATGTTGCCATGACTCTATGTATATCCAGATCCATCTCATCCAGCATGGATTCAAAACCGGGTTCCACCAGGGACACGATCTTGCCAGCCGTATGATCAATGATAATAGCTGCAGGGATACGTACCGCCGTAGCGATGGGCAACTGCCCCTTCCACTGTGGTTGAACAATGCTCGGTTCGACCTCACCCGCCAGCTCATATCCCAGATATAAAAACCAGCCCCCATTAAACGGATATTCGGCACCGTCGATCTGACGTGGAGAGTTCTGCCATAGCCTATCTAATGCAGAAAGAAACCCGGTGTGAGGGTCGACACAGCCCTGTAGCTGTCCATCACCCTTCAGTGTTAGTCGCTGTTGAGGGAAGGCAAACAAGATGTCGTATCGCGCACTGGCCGGGGACTGTATCGATGAGATGCCTTGCGCAGTGCTTTGTAGTAGAAATGGATAACGCTGCGGATTTAACGCGTGAATCGCCGTGAGAGAGGGTGTAAGCGGGGTCAGTTCCTGAACACGATACGGCATGGCAACTCCGCACCGGGGAAGGTTTTTCCCCGGTGGTCAGGCTAAGCCAGCTTTCGCAATACTATGCTGCCGTTGGTGCCACCAAAACCAAATGAGTTTGAGATGGCGACGTCAATCTTCATCGCGCGAGCAGTGCCCGGTACCAGGTCGAGGTCGCAGGCCGGATCAGGATTGAATATATTGATAGTCGGTGGAGCGACCTGGTCGCGAATTGCCAGCGCGGTAAAGATGGCCTCTATGCCACCTGCCGCCCCGAGCAAATGGCCCGTCATGGACTTGGTAGAACTCATGGCCACCTTCCCTGCGTGCGCGCCAAAGGCGGCTTTGACGGCGTGAATCTCCGCCACATCACCGGCTGGCGTCGAGGTCCCGTGGGCATTGATGTATTGAACTTGATCAGGGTTAATGTGCGAATTCTTCAGTGCTTGCTGCATACAACGCATGGCGCCTTCGCCCCCTTCTGAGGGTGAGGTCATGTGGTAGGCATCACCACTCATGCCATAGCCGATAACCTCGGCGTAAATCTTGGCACCACGCTTTTTGGCGTGTTCATATTCTTCCAATACCACGACGCCGGCACCATCACTCAGAACAAACCCATCACGGTCTTTATCCCAGGGGCGACTAGCCGTTTCGGGGGAGTCATTGCGCGTAGAGAGCGCTCGTGCGGCACAGAAACCGCCGATTCCAAGAGGCGTGCTGGCGTTTTCTGCGCCGCCCGCTACCATCACATCTGCATCTCCATATTCGATGATACGGGAGGCATCGCCAATACTGTGTGTGGCGGTGGCACAGGCAGTGACTAATGCGATGTTGGGTCCCTTCAATCCATACATTATGGAAAGGTTGCCGGAGATCATATTGATGATCGCGCCCGGAATCAGGAAGGGCGATATCTTGCGTGCCCCACCCGCCAGAAAGGCGTCATGGTTGCGCTCTATCGTACCCAAACCACCGATACCAGAACCGATAGCGACACCAATGCGGTGTGCGTTGGACTCTGTTACTTCCAGACCGGAGTCATCAAGGGCCTCTTTACCAGCGACAATACCCAACTGGATAAACAGGTCCATTTTCTTGATGTCTTTACCGGGGATCACACCGGAGGGATCGAAGTCTTTGATGGTCCCGGCAAACTGCGTAGGAAAGTTGCTGGCATCAAAGTGAGTAATCGTGGAAATACCGCTTTTCCCCGCCAGGATGTTTTCCCAGGACGTTGCAACATTATTGCCCACGGGGCACAACATGCCGACACCAGTGATCACCACGCGCCGTTTACTCACAACCATTACTCCTTCCCCAACAAATCAGATCAAAGCAAAAACAAAAGGCCGCAACCACCCCAGCGTGGTATTGCGGCCCCTTTACCACAGGCAACGCTTAAGAATGTGCGTTGATGTAGTTGATGGCCTGCTGAACAGTTGTAATTTTCTCGGCTTCGTCGTCAGGAATCTCAGTCTCGAATTCCTCTTCCAGTGCCATTACCAGTTCAACAGTATCCAGGGAATCAGCGCCTAGATCGTCAACGAAGGAGGCGTCGTTCTTCACTTCCTCTTCCTTGACACCCAGTTGTTCTATGACGATCTTGCGTACGCGTTCTTCAACACTGCTCATGCGGTTATATCCTCCAGTTTCTCGTTCAACATGAACGCTGTGGGCCGGTATTGTATGTAAAACTCCTGCAAAATGCCACAGACAATAGCGCCTGTGACCCACCGCGCATAATCATTAATTATATAATAAATACAATTAGTTAAGTGGCAAGATTAACCCATATACATACCGCCGTTTACGTGCAAGGTGGTCCCGGTGATGTACGCGGCATCCGATGAGGCCAGGAAGGCCACGGCGGTGGCGATTTCCTCGGGCTGTCCCAGGCGTGCCAGGGGAATAGTCCCCAGCAGCGACTTGCGTTGATCATCCGAGAGTGCGCGGGTCATATCGGTATCGATAAAGCCTGGCGCCACCACATTGACGGTGATGTTGCGAGAGCCAACCTCGCGGGCCAGCGACTTGGAGAAACCCATCAGCCCGGCCTTGGTGGCGGCGTAATTGGTCTGACCTGCATTGCCAGCGGCACCGACGACGGATGCGATACTAATGATACGCCCCCTCCGCGCCTTCATCATGGCCTTGAGGCAGGCACGGGTCATGCGAAATACCGAGGTGAGATTGGTGTTCAAGATATCCATCCACTCCTCGTCTTTCATACGCATCAACAGATTGTCACGGGTGATCCCGGCGTTATTCACCAGGACAGATACGGCGCCGAAATCTTTCTCCACCTTGCCCAGGGCGTTATCGACACTCTCCTGGCTCGTCACATCCATCATCAGGCCTGTGCCCTTGATAGCATTTTCATTCAGGTAGTCCGCAATCGCCTTGGCCCCACCCTCCGAGGTGGCCGTACCAATGACAGTGGCACCACGTTTGCCCAACTCCAGCGCTATCGATTTACCGATACCACGGCTTGCGCCCGATACAAATGCAATTTCATTTTCAAGTGTCATTGTGTGTCTCCTGAATCTTTATCGCAGTAATTAATTGAGTGCGGTGCTCAAGGTGTCTGAGTCATAAACCGCAAAGGTATTCATTTCCTTGACGATCCGTTTGTTCAGCCCGGTCAAAACTTTACCTGGGCCACACTCGACCAACTTATCGATGCCCTTGCTATGCATCTTTTCTATGGTTTCTACCCAACGTACAGGCTGATATAACTGACGTGCCAAGGCCTTACGGATCGCATCGGGGTCAGCCGCCATATCGACATCGACATTGTTAATTACTTCAATGGCCGGCGTACGAATCGTAATTGTGTTAAGTCGTTCCGCCAACTTGGTGGCGGCGGGTTTCATCAGGCTGCAATGCGACGGAACCGATACCGGTAAAATCAGGGCACGTTTGGCACCCTTTGATTTGGCGAGCTCGACTGCACGCTCAACCGCAGATATGGAACCTGCAATGACGACTTGCCCAGGGGAATTGAAATTGACTGCCTCGACCACATCGCCTTGCGCTGATTCACTGCATACATCACGTACGGCACTGTCTTCGAGACCCAAGATTGCGGCCATCGCACCGTGTCCTGCGGGTACGGCGGCCTGCATTAACTGACCGCGCTCCTGTACCAGAGCAACGGCGTCAGTGAAGCTTAAGGCGTCGGCACAAACCAGTGCGGTGTATTCGCCCAAACTGTGACCTGCCATAAGTATTGGTTTCGCACCGCCCCTTTCGCGCCATACCCGCCAACAGGCGACTCCTGCGGTGAGCATAGCCGGTTGGGTTACGTCGGTGCTATTTAGCCTCTCCTCGGGTCCATCCTGAGTTAATTGCCACAGGTCATACCCAAGCACTGTCGAGGCCTCCGAAAAAGTTTTCTGTACGCCAGGGAAAGATTCCGCCAGGCCTTTTAACATCCCAATGGATTGAGAACCCTGACCAGGGAAGACAAATGCGAGCGTCATAATGGGTACCTATTATTGATATTAATTTTGGATAAGGTAAATAACGAATTAGAACTTTAACAGGGCCGAACCCCAAGTGAAGCCGCCACCGAAACCTTCCAACAGCACGGTCTGTCCTCGTTGTATGCGTCCATCACGCACTGCGCGATCCAGGGCCAAGGGTATAGAGGCGGCTGAGGTATTGCCATGCTCATCGACTGTCACCACGACATTATCCATCGACATACCGAGCTTCTTGGCGGTAGCATTAATAATGCGAATGTTCGCTTGATGCGGTACTAGCCAGTTAATATCTGACTTCTGCATATTATTGGCCTCAAGCGTCTCATCAACAATGCGTCCCAGTGTATTGACCGCCATTTTAAAGACCTCATTGCCCTTCATCTGCATGAAGGCCTTACCTTCATGTAAAATCTCGGGGTGCTCGGAGACCCCGGCTGGCACTGTCAATAATTCTTTATATGCACCGTCTGCATGAAGGTGTGTCGAAAGAATGCCAGGCTCATCGCTCGCAGTCAGCACAACGGCACCGGCACCATCACCAAATAACACACATGTAGTGCGATCACTCCAGTCAACAATGCGGGAAAGCGTCTCTGCTCCAATGACCAGGGCGCAACGGGCGCTGCCGGTACGAATAAATTTATCGGCCACACCCAAGGCATAAACAAAGCCGGTGCAAACTGCCTGAACATCAAATGCAGCACAACCGTGGATATCTAGGCGATCTTGCAGCAAACAGGCGGTACTTGGAAAAATACGGTCTGGTGTTGTGGTTGCTACAATGATGAGATCAATATCACTGGCGCTGACATGGGCAGCCTGCATCGCCCTGCGCGCTGCCTGTTCGGCAAGATCACAGGTTGTCTCACCCTCTGCGGCGATGTGACGTTTTTTGATTCCGGTACGATCGGTAATCCACTCGTCACTGGTCTCGACCATTTTCTCCAGATCAGCATTCGTCAGCACCTTCTCTGGCAGGTGACTACCCGTGCCGCTGATTCTCGAATACATCAAGCTTTTGGTTCCTCTATAACGAGCAGTGATTCCAGTTGAGAGCTGATGCGTTCAGGGACTTTTTTAGTGACCTCGACGACGGCCTCGCGGATGGCATTGGCAAAGGAGTAGCTATCGGCACCCCCGTGACTTTTGATTACGATCCCTTGCAAACCGAGTAGACTTGCGCCGTTGTATTCGCGTGGGTCGATGCGGCGGCGAAAGGCCTTCAGGACAGGCATTGAGACAATGCCCGCTAGCTTGGTGAAAATATTGCGTTTGAACTCCTGCTTCATATAATGGCTAATCATCTTGGCGACGCCTTCGGTAGTCTTGAGCATGACGTTACCGACAAAACCATCACACACAACTACGTCGGCATGACTAAGAAAGATACCATCACCTTCCACATAGCCGATATAGTTGAGTTTGCTGTCATTAAGTGTACGGGCAGCCTCTTTCACGACCTCGTTACCCTTTATCTCTTCTTCACCAATATTCAGTAGACCTACGCGCGGTAATTTCAGACCATCGACTGCGCTCGTTAACACTGAGCCCATCACCGCAAACTCAAACAAGTGTTGTGCCGAGACATCAACATTAGCGCCAAGATCAAGCACATGCACATGACCCGCGATAGTTGGCAGTGAAGTGCAGATAGCGGGGCGATCTACACCAGGCAGGGTCTTGAGGACAAAACGCGCAGTGGCCATCAAGGCACCGGTGTTACCCGCACTGACACATGCCTGTGCTGCACCTTCTTTGACAAGATTGATGGCAACGCGCATGGAAGAATCTTTCTTTCCCCGTAGCGCCTGGGAAGGTAGCTCATCCATGGTCACGACCTGCGAGGCATGGCAAATTGATAGCTGATCCGTTTGCTTGTTCTGATAAGTTTTTAATGTTGCGTGCAGGACATCTTCATGGCCCACCAGGATCAGGTTGAGATTGGGAAATTCTTCGAGCACTGAGAGCGCGGCAGGGACAACTACATTGGGACCGTGATCGCCCCCCATCGCATCGAGAGCAATAGTTGCAGCAGTGTCGCGTGGAATGGAGATGGCCATTAAATTTTATCTACTCCGCTAAAACAAGCACGGGACATGGTTGCCATGTCCCGTCCAGGTAATCCTGATGTTATTCAATGCGCCCTATGAAAGATAGCCGGGCGCGTCACCGGAGGATTATTCCGGTTTGATATCCAGGACCTTGCGGCCACGGTAATAACCATCTGGGCTGATGTGGTGACGCAGATGAGTCTCACCCGTGGTGGAATCAATTGAAAGCGCATTAGCCTTGAGGGCGTCATGGGCTCGACGCATTCCGCGCCTGGACACTGATTTCTTACTTTTCTGGACTGCCATCGGTCTATTCCTACTCTTTGTTGCGTTTCATTAAATCAGCAAGACCCGCAAAGGGGTTCTGCCTGTCATCATTGTGCTGTTCAGCCGCATTTTCAGATTGCTGCACTACTCTTTGCGCTGGACAGACTGCAAATTCATGCCTTGGTACTTGTGGCACGCTTAGTAACAGTTCATCTTCGACCAAACTCTGTAAGGAGACTGGTTCCGCCGTTACATGAAACGGCTCTAGATCGTCGGCAATCTCTGCTGCTCGCCTCTCATTTGTAACAAACACAAGCTTAAATGTACTCGCCAATGGATAGACAAATACCTCAAGACAGCGCTGACACACCAGCTCCACTTCTGTATCCAGCTGGCCTGACAGTACATGAGTCCCTGCCAGGTCTATCGAGAACGCGAGCCTTACGGACACACCTTCATTTGCCTTTACCAACAAGGACGCCAACCTCGGCATCTGTGCCAAGGGATACTCACCCACAAGCTCAGCACCCAGCTCGCACAACCTTAGCGGGTCTATCAAATTCGGTAGGCCGGTCCGGCGTCCAGACATAGGCCGCGAATTTTATGCGCGTGACCACCTGCTGTCAAAATATTGTTGAATGCCAAGCACTTTTTATCATCAGGCACCTTGCCCCAAACTTGACACCTACCCTGGTTACGGCCACCTTGAGGCCTCCAGATGCAATCACAATAACCCTTTGGTATGTATGTGTTTAAAAAGGTTCTAATCGCTAATCGGGGTGAGATCGCCGTTCGCATCGCCAGGGCCTGTACCGAGATGGGTATCAAGTCGGTGGCGGTCTATGCAGAGGCCGATCGCTATGGTCTGCATGTCAAAAAGGCCGACGAGGCCTATAGCCTGGGGCCCGATACCGTTGCCGGCAACGGTATCGGGCCCCAGGCTATAG
>JAHEDA010000412.1 GCA_024641445.1 Gammaproteobacteria bacterium | reverse complement strand
CTCGTCGATATCCTCGGGCGATTTTATGGCCCGAGGATATCGACGAGGTCACCAAGCAACGCATCGTCTCCCGCACCTTCCTTAAACGACGGGGTGCCCCCCACGATATCGCCAAGGCGATCGTCTATCTGATCAGGGATGCGGGTTACGTCAGCGGGCATATCCTGACGGTAGATGGTGGACGTTCGATCAACGCCTAGGGCTACTCTGGTTCCCATTTCAACTCTATTGGCCACAGGCGTTGCTTGTTGTGGTCGAACGTATTCCACAACACCGACATCGTCTGCCCTAGCAGCGGGTGTTTGAAGTCAGGGGCGACCTCGGCTAGAGGCAACAATACGAAGGCGTTCTTACTGATCTCGTCACGCGGTAGCGATATTCCATCTTGCTGGATGACGGCATCACCATAGAGCAGCAAATCCAGATCCAGGGTTCGGGCAGAGAAACGCGGCTGGGTGCGATCGCGTCCCTGTTGGTCTTCAATCTCGCGTAGCCCCGCGGCGATCTCAGAAACAGAAGAATCTGTATCAAAACCCACCACCAGGTTATAAAAATTATCACCCTCGAAACCAATCGCCTCACTCTCGTACACGGTTGAAATAATCAATTCACCAAAATACCGTTGCAGCTCACGAATAGCGGCACGCAGGTGTTCCACAGGGTTGATGTTACTGCCCAGACTGAGATAGACGCGCGGCATCAGGGGGCTTATTGGGCGGGTCGTGAACGTTCGATGATTACACCGACATCGCGTGCACCGCGCACGGCACCCTGTTTATTCAGGCGCAGACGCACCCACGGCACGTTGTATTCATCGAGGATGATACCGGTAATGCGCTCGGCCAGCGTCTCCACCAACTGAAACTCGCTGCCGCCGACAAACTCAATAAGGCGCTTGGCCACCGCCTTGTAATCCAGGGTATCGTCGATGTGGTCACTGGCCGCAGCCCTACGGATATCCGTCGCCATTTCGATGTCCAGACTCACGATCTGCTTGACACGCCGCTCCCAATCGAAGATACCAATAACGGTTTCGATACGCAGGTCAGAGAGATAGATGATGTCAACGTCGCCCCGGTTCATACCCGCACTATAACCGAGATTTCTGCCGGCAGCGACACGGAGAACTGACGCGAAACCCTGGATATATGTCTACACTTGACGGCAGCATTGGTCGTTAATGAAAGACACCGTCTTTCACACATGTTGCAACCAAATATAAGGGACCACTATGACCCGGCAGGACACCACCGATTGCATCGCTCAACTGATTACCCATCTCAAGCTGGCCATCGCCCAATCCCAGCTATCCCTCAAGGACGCCGGGCATTCGGTGGCCATGCTGACGAATTCCTTTATCGATATGCTGGAAGAGGTCAATACCTTGAAGAGTGCTATTGCCGGTTTCGAGTCAAAAGACATCAGCGAAGGGGCTCGCACAGAGCTCAATGGCATTTGCGACCGTTATCTGGAAAAGAGCGTGTTTGGCACGATCGGTTTTCAGTTCTACGACAAGCTCTCACAACGACTCAATCACATGACCACAACTTTGGAAGAGTTGTTGCGATTACTGGAGGCCAACGGTGCACAGGCAAGTCCGGAGCAGTGGCAGGCGATAGAGGACTCAGTCCGCCGACGCTATACCATGGAGCAGGACAAGGCCTTGCTGGAACATATTCGGCAGGGCGCCTCGGTCGAGCACGCCATCCACGAGGCGAGCAAACCGCAAGAACACGATATTGAATTGTTTTGAGCTCAGACCTGATAATAGCCCGGCACCGGTTATCGAATTAGCCGCGCTATAAATAGAATAGGACACCTGCAATGGATATTACCGAGATCCTCTTTGTCGCCGCCGCCTATCTGGTAGGCTCCATCTCCAGCGCCATCATCGTCTGTCGCCTGATGGGCCTGCCCGACCCACGCAGTCAGGGTTCCGGCAACCCCGGCGCCACCAATGTCCTGCGCATGGGCAGCAAAAGGGGAGCAGCGATCACCCTCGCGGGGGATATGCTGAAGGGGCTATTACCCGTGTTGTTGGCGCGCTATTTGGAGGTGTCAGTGCTGACCCTGGCGCTTACTGGTTTTGCCGCCTTCATTGGTCACCTCTATCCGGTGTTCTTCCAGTTTCAAGGTGGTAAAGGTGTGGCGACCTGCTGCCCTTCGACGTCCGCGCCGTCGACGACCGCCGCATCAACTTCGAGCTGTCCCTGCCGCCGGGGCGCAGCCGGCTGGTGGTGCGCACCCGG
>JAHEDA010000099.1:959-8209 GCA_024641445.1 Gammaproteobacteria bacterium | reverse complement strand
AAACGTGGTGAGCTGGACCCAGTCCATGTAGGCGCCGACATCAAAGCTGCCCAAGGCCTGATAGATCATCAGCAGCGATAGCTCCTTTCGCAGGACACCGAACAGGATCGGTACCCCAAGTACTACCGGCAGGCCGAGCCACCACACCGTGATCGGTGTAAACACGGTGTTGATAATATTGCCGATGCCGAAGTGTTCCAATAGCGCCAGTACCACACTGCCACCCACCAGTAGTGGCGTCACAATCGTGAGAATGTCGCTGGTGCGTAACCATGTCTCGTGCAACATCTTCGACCACACCGGTAGGGCGTAGGGTGGGATCTCCTGCACTTGACCGGGTGTACTCTCGGTAAAGTGACGCGTAAGCAGTGGCCCGACCACGGCGATAACCAGTAGTGATAGTACAAAGATACCAAACACACCGAAGCCGCCGAGATACTTACCCGCGAGAGCGAGGATGACGGCCGAGCGGGCCGAACAGGGCACAAAGGTGATCAAGACCGAGGCGATCACACGTTCCCGGCCGTTGGCCACACGCGCGGCGGAGGAGATCGCCGGCACGTTGCAACCCAGGCCAAGTAGAAAAGGCACGGCCACACCACCGTGCAGGCCGATGTGGTGAAAGCCACGATCCACCACAAAGGCAATGCGGTGCATAATGCCGCTCTCTTCCAGGGCCACCAGCAGTAACACCAGCGGTAGCATATACGGCACCACGATCCCAATCAGCCCAATAAACCCATCGGCGATGGCTCGTTCAATGACACCCAGCGTGGTGTGCGGTTGCCAGTCGGTCACCCAGGTGATCAGACGGGCTGAGGTCATGGAGTCGAGCCAGGTACTCACCTCAAACACCATAAACAACACCAGTGCAAACACGGCGAGGCTACCGAGCAGCCCCCACTGTGGGTGCAAAAATAATTCATCCAGCCAGTAGCGCCAGCCACCCCCCTCATGCGGCGCGCCAAGCCGAGTCACGGCCTTGAACAAGATCGTTGTTCGATAAAGTCGGTCGGCGTGCAGCTCCTCCCGCAGGCTACGTGGCAGGGCCTTTCTGGCCGTCTCACGCAATTCGGTAATCTGTGGCATCAAGTGTGGGAAGTGCTGTTGCATCTCACTCAAAAAATACTCATCGCCAGCCGCGACCTGCATAAGCAGAAAACTATGCGCCACATTAAAGGCGTCGTGAATCTCCTGCTGATTCAGGAGCTGACTCAGTGGCTGTAACTGTTCACAGATGTGAGCGCTCGCCGGTTGTGGCAGGGGACACACCTGCTGTCGCACCGTATTGGCGGCGGTTTGAAACAGCTCCGAGATGCCATGCCCCATCCGCGCGACGGTGGGCACGACGGGCACCCCCAGTTTGCGTTGCAGGGCACGACTGCTGATGTGGAGTCCCTTTGCACCAACCTGATCCATCATATTGAGGGCGATCACCAGTGGACGACCGAGCATGGTCAATTCAAGGCTGAGTTCCAGGTGGCGGTCTAATGCGGTGGCATCGACGACTTGAATGATGACATCGGGTGGGCCATAGGGCGCGGGTGGGGCGTTACCCTCATGGGCCGAGATCGGCGGGGGTTGGTCACCCCACAGCAGGAACTGTAGCGTCGCTAGCTCGGGTTGTTTGCTGTGGTGCAGCGCATGCACACTGGGCAGGTCGATGACGCTGGCCTCATCAAGGCCAATCTGTACGCGGGATTCACCATAGGCGCGATGACTTCCACTCAGCTCCCCGGTGGTAATGGCGGTACTCGATACCGCCTGAAACAGGGTGCTCTTGCCGCTCCCCGGCATTCCCACCAGGGCGATGCGTAGGCGTCGATCACCGCGAAAAAGCGGGGTCTGGATTGGAAATGAGGTGACCTGCGGCGTGGGTTTCATGCAGTCATTGTCTGTCATGTCGCGGTAACCCTGCAAGCGTAGGGACAAAATAGTCGAAGGCGGATCGGGTGGCTTGTATAAAGCTGACTGGCCTGCAAAGATGTCGGCCTATCTTCGCCAGACAAAGCCACTCCCTCGAATGCTGCCGCCACAATACACAAGCCCTGCCCACCAAATACTGCACAGCGTGTTCGGTTACGACAGCTTTCGCCTGCAACAGGACGAGATCATCGAGCAGCTTGCCCAGGGTGGTGAGGCCCTGGTGTTGATGCCGACCGGGGGCGGCAAGTCGCTGTGCTATCAAATCCCGGCGCTGCTGCGCGAGGGCGTCGGTATTGTGGTCTCACCCCTTATTGCACTCATGCAGGACCAGGTCTCGGCCCTGCGTCAGGTCGGGGTGCGGGCCGCGTTCCTGAATTCCACCCTCAACGCCGACGAGGTGCGCGAGGTGGAGACGGCCATGCGCCGAGGTGAGTTGGACTTATTATATGTCGCACCGGAGCGTCTGTTGATGCCGCGCATGCAGACGCTGATGCAGGAATCAAAGCTGGCCCTGTTCGCCATCGACGAGGCGCACTGCGTGTCGCAGTGGGGGCACGACTTTCGCCCGGAGTACATACAGCTCTCGGTGTTGCACGAACGTTTTCCCAACGTCCCGCGCATCGCCCTGACCGCCACCGCCGATGCCCCGACCCGGCGCGAGATCATCCAGCGCCTGGCCCTGCAAGAGGCCAGGGTCTTCGTCAGCGGATTCGACCGCCCCAATATTCGTTACCGCATCATGGAGAATCAGGGCAACGCGCGTGAGGAGCTACTGCGCTTTATCCGCAATGAACACGAGGGTGATGCCGGGATCGTCTATTGTCTGTCGCGTAAGCGCGTGGATGAGACCGCCGCCTGGTTGGGCAGCAAGGGGCTGAAGGCCTTGCCCTATCACGCGGGCATGAGCAATGAACAGCGGCAACAACATCAGACTCGCTTTCTGCGCGAGGACGGTGTGATCATCGTCGCCACCATCGCCTTCGGCATGGGCATCGACAAACCCGACGTACGCTTTGTCGCGCACCTGAATCTGCCCAAGAGCCTGGAGTCCTATTACCAGGAGACCGGTCGCGCCGGGCGCGATGGTCTGCCCGCCAATGCCTGGATGATCTATGGCCTACAGGATGTCATCACCCTGCGACAGATGCAGGAGAATGCCGATACCGACGAGGCCCACAAGCGCATCGAGCGGCACAAGCTCGATGCCATGCTCGGTTTTTGTGAACTCACCTCCTGCCGGCGTCAGGCCTTGTTGCGCTACTTTGATGACGCGCTGGAGAAACCCTGTGGCAACTGCGACACCTGTCTGGAACCGCCCGTCACCTGGGACGCCACCGTCGCCGCGCAAAAGGCGCTATCGTGTGTGCACCGCACGGGCCAGCGCTTCGGCGTGAACTATGTGGTGGATGTCTTGCTGGGTAAGGACGACGAGCGCATCCAGCGCTTTGGTCACGACCAGGTCAGCACCTTTGGCATCGGCAAGGAACTGGCGCAAGACGAGTGGCGACACCTGTTTCGACAACTCATCTCGCACGGCCTCTTGAGTGTGGATATCGAGGCCCACGGCAGCCTGCGCCTGACCGATGCGAGTCGCCCGGTCCTGCGTGGCGAACAGGCCTTACCCCTGCGCAAGTTTGTCAAAACCAGCAAGGCCAGGACAAAATCGCAGAAGGGCAGCAGTCACAACTTAAAACAGGATGATGCAAACCTGTGGGAGGCACTGCGTACACTGCGTACGCAACTGGCGGATCAACAGGGCGTCCCCGCCTATGTCATCTTCCACGATGCCACCCTGATGGAGATGGTCGAACGCCAACCCCAGGGCCTGGCGCAACTCGCGACCATCAGCGGTATCGGCGAGCGCAAGCTCGACGCCTACGGTGAGGCCTTCCTTACAGTCTTGCAGCAACATCAGCGCCAGGCTTCGGGTGCAGTGAGTGATACTGCCGCCGAGACCCTGCAACTCTTTCAGCAGGGTATGGATGCAGCGGCCATCGCCAAACAGCGCGAGCTATCGATCGCCACGGTCTATAACCACCTCGCCATGGCGATAGAGCGCGGTGACGTCAGCGTGCAGGCCGTCACTGGACTCCCCGCATCAGAGATCACCATGTTGCGCACGGCGATAGAGCAATACGAAGAGGCGGGTCGGCTCAAGCCGGTGTTTGATGCCATGCAGGGTGAGTATGACTACAACATCCTGCGTTGCGTCAAGGCGGCGATGTTGAGTGAGTAACCCGTGCTTGAGACTAACGCAGTAAGAAGTGCGCGAGCACCGGCATTACCACAAAGGCGAGCAGGGTTTGAAACGTAATGATCGAGGCCATGGTCTCGGTATCGCCGCCGAGTTGTCGCGCCAGGATATACGAGGACGAGGCGGTGGGGGTCATGAACGCAATGATCAGGACGCCTGCGGCAATGCCGGAGAGTCCGGTAAGGGAAATCAGCAGCGTAACCAGCAGGGGTTTCAGGCCGAACTGTACGATGGACGACAGCGTAATCGCGGTGAGATGACCTCGAATCACCGCTGGCCGCAACGCCGCACCTACCGCCAGGAGTCCAAACGGGAGTGCGGCCCGGCCAATGATCTCAAAGATATCTGCCGTGACGCCGGGCAGGCCGACACCACACAGACTGAGTGACCAACCGATGACACACGCAATGATCAATGGGTTCGCGGCAATCGCCATTGCAAATGGCGCGACGCCACGGATATTGGCCTTGCCCCACACCGCAAACGCGGCGATGCATAACATGTTGATCAGCACGATCATAAATCCGGCCGCCACCGAGCCCAGGGCCAATCCGGTTGCGCCAAACAGACCCTGTGCGATCGAGAGGGCGATATAGGTATTAAAACGCACACCCCCTTGGAAGATCGAGGTAAACGTGGCCGGGCTCACCGTGGGGCGGAATCGATAATATAAAATCAGCGCCAGCGCGGCGATGAGCAAGGTAGCGCAGGTGACCACTAATATAGAAGGCCACGGCATCCCCACGAGACTCTGTTTAGCCAGGGTGCGAATCAGCAGGGCGGGAAACAATACGAAATACGTCAAGCGTTCCATCCCCGCCCAGGCCGCATCGGGCAGAAATCCCGTACGCTTGAGACCGTAGCCGATCAGGATGAGTACCAGAATGGGGACAAGGGCAGTAGAAAAGGCGTTCACAAACCAGGACTCCGCATTACGCCGGTAGATTGATATTGAGGCTGCTCAATAATTGATAATAGGCAAGTATCACCAAAGCGGCAAAGCCGAGCACGAGGATTATTCTGTGCTTGAAGCCATGCCGGTGGTACTTCACCCGCTCTTTGTGGGCGGTCACATCCATCATTTCATCCCCGAAGTAGATCGAGAGAAAAGTCCCGAGTGCGCTCAAGATGAGGATGCTCCAATAGGGATAGGGCTGCATCAAAATCTGTTTGAGCAGCTTAGTCAGAAAAGTCAGTTCATAGGTCGGTGCGGCAGTCATCAGCATCACGACGTTGATGCCGATGGCGACAAACCACGTAACCACCTGGGTGATGGACATCTTCACGCCAAAGAGTAGGCGAATGGGGAAGGCGATAATAAAGCCGCCGTCCGCGATGGGGGTGCAGAGGACAAAAAAACTCCAGCTCAGAATGGTGACGCCGAAACCGGTCGAGGCGTTGTACTTCCAGCTGATATAAACGAAATAGGCCGCGAGGACGGCCAGCAGTGCCAGGAACTTAAGCAGGCTTTCCTTGTGGGTGATGTGGTGATGATTGAATTTGGGTAGGTTGGATTTTAGTCTGAGCATAATCAAGGTTGTTTATTGCTGGTTAAGGGGTTCAGTATTTCAATTTCCAGATAGTTGTCCAGACCCGTTAGCAGCTCGTCCTCGGTTTTGTGCAGGCTGGCCTTTAACTGTAAGGATTTATCTTTCTTTTGCGTAGCGTTTAATTCACTCTCATTCTCGGTCACGAAAGAGCTGTCGTGCCAGATTGTTTGCTGGTCCTTAAGGTAGAGCAAATTTCCTTCCAATGTCACCGGGGCATAGGTTTCACCGAGCACCCAGTCTACACCGTTCCATGTCAGATATTCCTGGCCAATTTCTTCTGCACCTACCGCAAGACCGAGCCAAGGGTTTTGTGTCGCGGCGCTGACAACAACCCCCTGGATAATACCTTCAGCGATACCGGTCGCGATGAGTACAGTCTTCCATTCTTCCTTGATTGTACCGTAACCGGATAGTTCAAGGGTTAGGTATAAGTCAGTCGTGTTGTCGACGAGCTGTGATGGTGCAACACAGTCTGGTAACTCGGTAATATGCAGGTGCTGTAGGTGATTGGTGTTGGATTTGAATTTCATGTTGATGTCGTTGACGGCATCTTTAATGTCTTCCTTAAATAGATTTAGATTTTCTTTGTGTGTCGTTGTATGTTTGAGAGTGTTCATTTCGCTGGAGGATTTAATGCAATAGGTGAGATTAATGACATTTTTTTTATTAGACCCCATAGGGTCATGCACCGAAATGGACGAGCAGGCGGGGAGTGTTAACACTGCCAGATAAAATATGCTTGTCTTGACTAATGGGGGAAACATTTCTTACCGTGATTCGTGATGTGTTTGAGGGAGAGCTCGAATGTGCCGGGCTGAAACTGATTAGAGTGGTTAATCGTGACCATCTTGCTTTGATTGGGGGCGCAAGGAAAAACTTCGGCATTGCATTTGACCTCCATGTAGCTAACGCCATTTTATCAACGATTTATACTATCGCTGAGATTTTTCTACAGCCTCAACGTTTGAATTCACAGGCGCTGCGCGGCTCTATCGCGCAGCGTTCGGTGGAATGACGGGTTGGGCGATGCGACATTGTGCTCGCTCTCTTCGGATTCATGCTCGTTGTAATAGTTCGACGAATTCAAAAACGACTCCGTCAGTGTCTTTGATGATCATGTTCCGACCGACGGGAGTGGGTGTCGGGGGTTGAAGGATCGTTGCTCCGCTAGACTGCAGGTGCGCTTCGTATTCGTCCAGGGAATCTACATTGAAGGTCGCCCTAATCTGCCGAAGTGGCTTTAGTGTTTCTTCCTCACCACCAATCAGCAGCAGGCTACCAATCTTTGCAATAGCGAGTCTCCTGTCTGGAATTGAAAACCTGAACTGAACGTTCTCCCCTATCAGGGCTTCGTATCTGGCGATAGCCGATTCGAGATCAGTGGTGAACACGGGTACGGATGTGCTCAAGAGTTTCATTGGTCTTCCTTTTGTTAGAAATGCCGCTTCAAATGGATGGCATGAACAATAATTGCAAATTGCATACAGCGTTGGATTTTGGCGCCCAACGTCATTTTAACT
>JAHEDA010000099.1:0-949 GCA_024641445.1 Gammaproteobacteria bacterium | reverse complement strand
ATATCAGGAAACGCGCCGCCGTCTCACCGCGTCCGGTTGAAAACATAGTTATGTGTTTGCTCTTTCTCGATTCATGGTGATTTCTGTTCCATTGATTTCCATAACTTGTCGTATAGGGTTACGGCGCCATCACATTGTTCCGACATTTTTTGAACAGTCATACCGCGCCTCGTTGCTTCGACCGCCCAGAATCTAGAAACAAATTCATCTCCACCTTCCATTTTCGTTGTCTTCTGAAAATGAATCAGGGAGTCCAATATGCCGCACGCACCAGCTATTTTTGCTGTTGCCAGGACTTCTTGGCCCGATACGCTTTCCTTGGCGTGAACTTGAAAACTTACTACAAAAGATAACGCTACGAGTAGCGTCGGCATTGTTCTTAATGTCATTGAGCGGCCTCCTGATTCTTTTACACATAACGTTGAAGCTGTGCGGCGCAAACGAAGCGCAGCGTAGTTTGCGTCCGAACGAGCGCATTGTGTACGCCCAGCATGGGCATGGACTTATCGGGTGAAAGTCCCGTGTCGGAGAACCTACATTGATTCATCATGGATCAATCATAACGACTAGCCGATGGCAAGGGCAAGCCCGTGAGGGCCTGTCTGAAGGAAGCCTGAGTGCAAAACGGCGAGCTGACGAACAGAAACTGCATACGACGGCAGGGATGCCGGAGGTAGAGTAACGCAGGAGCAGTTACCGAGAAGGCCTATTTCCGGGGACGAGTTAGCACAAGATAACGAAGTCCACAGGTTCGAGGATTAAGGTAAATGCAGCGGTTGCGCCGTGACAGTTCATGTTCTTATCTGGGGAGATCTGTCCCACGTGCTGTTTTTTCGGAACAGCGGCCGTATCAGTAATGGTAGGGGTGATGGGGCAGAAGTCAGCAGACGGCATAGTAGTCCGAGGCCATAGGACGTGACCAACGATGAAGGCCTGAACATCAACCAAG
>JAHEDA010000098.1 GCA_024641445.1 Gammaproteobacteria bacterium | reverse complement strand
CACGCCGACATTGACTACACCACGAGCGGCGCGCGAGGTACTCGACTTTTTTAATCACCATTTATCCCAGTACGCCAGCGCCATGACCATCATGCACGGCGTCTTTATGGAGGTCATGGGGATTGGGGTCCTGCTCACCGGACCGAGCGGGATCGGTAAGAGTGAATTGGCCCTGGAGTTACTAAGCCGAGGCCACCGCCTGGTGGCGGATGACGCGCCTCAGTTTCAGCGTACCGGCTTTGATACGGTCCATGGCAGCTGCCCAGAGCTACTTCAAGATTTCATTGAGGTCCGCGGGCTAGGCATCCTCAACGTTCGCGCCATGTTTGGCGATAATGCCATCATGCAGAAGAAGCGCCTGCGCCTCATCATCGATATGCAGGAGTTCAATGAGACCCACCCCGAGCAGATTGATCGCCTCGGAATTCAGCAGCATAACCAGCAAGTATCCGGGATGGATGTTCCCCTGGTCTTGCTCCCGGTGGCGCCGGGGCGTAATCTTGCGGTCATCGTCGAGGCAGCCGTGCGAAATCACGTCCTGCAATTAAATGGTTATAATTCCGCCGAAGACTTTATCCAACGACAACATACTTATAACAAAACCTAATTTTCATGCGTCTCATCATCATCAGCGGGATTTCGGGCTCGGGTAAATCAGTCGCCTTACACGCACTTGAAGATCTGGATTTTTATTGTATCGACAATCTACCCATCGGCATGCTGCCCGCCCTCGCCGATCAGATACTACAGAGCAGCCAGACCGCCTATCCTAACTTCGCTGTTGGGATTGATGCACGTAACCTGTCCGGTGACCTGACCGAGTTCCCTTTTTTACTAAAAGATATTCGAGGTAAGAAGTTACGCAGCGAGGTCTACTTTCTCGCGGCTGACGATGCAACGCTGATCAAACGCTTTAGTGAGACCCGCCGTAAGCACCCACTCACCGACGAGAATGTCCCTCTAAGTGAGGCTATAGCGCAAGAGCGCCTGATGCTGGAGCCTATCTCCTCCTGTGCCGACCTCATGATCGATACCAGTCTGACCAATATCCATCAATTGCGTGACCTCATGCGTGAACGCGTGCTCGGCAGTGGTGGTGAAAAGACCTCGCTACTGATCGAATCATTCGGCTTCAAACACGGCATACCCGTGGATGCCGATTTCGTGTTCGACGTTCGCTGTCTGCCCAATCCTCACTGGATACCTGAGTTGCGAACCAAGACCGGTCTTGACGAAGAAGTAGCTAATTATCTTGAGCAACACGATGACGTCAAAGAAATGTATTCCGACATTCAACACTTCCTCACCCGCTGGATCGGCAGGTTCGAGGCCGATAGTCGTAGTTATTTGACAGTAGCTATCGGCTGCACCGGTGGCCAACACCGCTCTGTCTACATGGCTGAACAAATTACCAAGGCCTTGCGCAAGGAACGTCAGCAGGTACTTGTACGCCATCGGGAGCTGGCATGAGCGTCGGCCTCCTCCTAATCACTCATGGCGAGATCGGCAAGAGCCTCCATGATACCGTGGTGAGCATGATTGGCCGTTCGCCACTGACCACTCGGACCATGAATATTCGTAGTGACTGCGACCCCGAAAAACAGATCACCAACGCACGGAAACACATCATTGAATTAGATCAGGGTGATGGCGTCCTTGTCCTGACCGACCTGTATGGCTCTACCCCTAGCAATATCGCCTGCTCACTGAAGAGTGATAAGGTCGCTGTGGTCGCTGGCGTCAATCTCCCAATGCTGGTTCGGATCATGAATTATCCCAGCCTCAAACTTGTGCAACTTCAGCAAAAGGCGCTGAGTGGTGGCCAGGAAGGTGTGTTCAGTTATGTTGCAGAGGACAAATAATGCTTACCGAGCAGGTTGAGATCGTCAACAAGTTGGGGCTACATGCCCGAGCTGCGGCCAAACTTGTTACCACCGCCAGTGCCTATGGTTCCGATATCCAGCTATCCTTTAAGGGCCGTCAGGTGAACGGAAAAAGCATTATGGGTGTGATGATGCTCGCCGCCGCCAAGGGTAGTCAGATATCTATCAGTACCAATGGCGATGATGAAATCACTGCGATGCAGGCTCTCGTGGACCTCGTCAATAACCGGTTTGGTGAGGACTCTTAAGATCGATGTAGTCCTGCGATGAAAAGACCAAGGAGTACGCATGAGCTTTGCCCAGCAAGGCACAGGGATATCCAACGGCATCGCCATCGGTCCGGTGCATGTGCTGTCGCGTGGCGAGCTTGAGATACCCGAATATGCCATCCCTTTAAATCTGATCGACAAAGAACTCGCTCGCTACCAACACGCCCTTGAAGTCACCCGCCAGCACCTGCGCCAGGTGCGTGACAACATCCCGCGTAACACCCCGGTTGATATTGCTGAATTTATCGATACGCACCTGTTGATGTTGGATGATTCTGCCTTTGCTGTGATACCCCTGGATTTAATCCGTGGCATGCAGTGCAATGCGGAGTGGGCCCTGCGCCTGCAACGTGACAAATTAGTCTCGGTATTCGATGCCATGGATGATGCCTATCTACGCACGCGACGCGATGATGTGGACCATCTTGTAAATAGTGTCCAGCGTGTTCTACTCAGTAGCCCGATTCATCACGGTGTCAAACACAGTAGTGAGCATCCACTCAGTGGTTACATCATCGTCGCCGATGAACTCTCTCCAGCCGATACCGTGTTAATGCAACACCAGGGTATTGCCGGATTTATCACCGAGACCGGCGGCCCGACCTCACATACCGCCATTCTGGCCCGTAGCCTTCGTATCCCTGCGATTGTTGGTCTGCATCATGCGCGTCGTGTATTACGCAATGAGGAGACCATTATCCTTGATGGCCAGCACGGGTGGATGCATGCCGCACCGGATACCTACACCCTGCAATACTTTCATCAACGCCGACGCGACATCCAGCAATACTTTGCCGATGCAGTTAGAAACCGGCACACCCCGGCGATCACCCTGGACAAGGTCCCTATCAGTCTGCAGGCCAATATCGAACTCCCTGATGACATCCCGGCGTTGTTAGAGGTGGGGGCACAAGGTGTTGGTCTTTATCGTACTGAATTCTTCTTTATGAATCGCAAGGAGGTACCCACTGAGAAGGAACAATATGAGACCTTCTGTGATGTCATCTCACAACTCGATGGTCGCCCGCTCACCATCCGTACCCTTGACCTCGGTGCAGACAAGCAGATGGATGATGCCAGTGCCTCGACGCAGGTGATAAATCCCGCCTTGGGCCTGCGTGCGATTCGCCTATGCCTGCAGGAACCCGACTTGTTTATCCCACAGCTACGCGCAATCCTGCGCGCATCGGTTCAGGGCCCGGTGAGGATGATGATTCCAATGCTGTCCAACCTGCATGAATTGCACATGCTGATGCAATTGGTCAACGAGACAAAACGGCAACTACACAAAGAAGGGCATCGCTTTGATGCCGAGATGCCAATTGGTGGGATGATCGAGGTCCCTGCGGCGGCAATCCAGGCCGAGATGTTCGCCCGTGAACTGGACTTTCTCTCCATTGGCACAAACGACCTGATCCAGTACACACTTGCAATCGATCGTACCGATGATGAGGTCAGCTATCTGTATGACCCGGTACATCCGGCCGTGCTCAAACTGGTCCACCAGGTCATTCAGGCGGGGAGGATGTGCAATACACCCGTATCCATGTGTGGGGAAATGGCGGGGGAATCTCGCTATACCCGACTTCTGTTAGGCCTGGGGTTGACTGAATTCAGTATGCACGCCAACAGCCTCCCCGATATCAAGACCAACATTACCCATAGTCACCGTGGCCACCTGCAACAACAGGTTCAGGCCATACTCACTACTCAAGACTACGCAACATTCCGGGATCACCTTGATCAGTTTCTCGATACCGACTGAATTTTCTACACGTTTTACCTGTCACACCCCCGCCTGCTACACTCTGCGCAAACCTGCACATGGGACCGCCGTAAATGTCCAGTACCGACAACAAAGACATGCTCAGTACCCTGCATGAGATATTGGACAACGGTACCCACGAGGACCTTGAGGCCTGGCTGGCAGACCTGCACCCGGCCGAGATCGCCCATTTACTAGAATCCCTCCCCAGCAGTGAACGCGAGTTGCTGTGGGAAAACATCCCGGCCGAACATGAAGGTGAGGTGCTACTACACCTCAATGATGAACTTCGCGGCGTCATCATGGGCAGGATGCTCCCGTCTGAACTGGTCGCGGCGGGTGAATCACTCGATACCGATGACCTGGCCGACCTGCTACCGGAGATGCCACAGGCGGTAATCCAGGAACTCCTCCTGACCATGGAGACCCAGGACCGTGATCGCCTGCGCGCCGTCCTGTCTTTTGCGGAGGACTCCGCCGGTGGCCTGATGGACCCGGATGTCATCAGCGTTCGTGCCGACATCTCACTCGACGTCGTACTACGTTATCTGCGCCGTCGTGGGGAACTGCCCGACGGGACCGACATGTTGTTTGTGGTCGACCGCGATACCCAATATCAGGGTTATCTGTTGCTGACAGAGCTCCTCACCGCCGACCCGGATTACCTGGTGCAGGATGTCATGGACCGCGACCTGGAGGGCATACCCGCCGATCTGCCCGCTCAAGAGGTTGCCAATCTATTCGAACGGCGTGACCTGATCTCCGCCCCGGTTGTCGACGAACAAGGCAAGCTGCTGGGTCGTATCACCATCGATGACGTCGTTGACGTCATCCGGGAGGCCGCCGACCACTCCCTTATGAGCATGGCCGGTTTGAATGAAGAGGAGGACATGTTCGCCCCCGTTATCACCAGCACCCGGCGCCGCGCCATCTGGCTCGGCATCAATCTACTGACCGCCTTCCTTGCCTCCTGGGTGATCGGACTCTTCGACGGGACCATTCAAAAGTTGGTAGCCCTCGCGGTACTGATGCCCATCGTCGCCAGTATGGGGGGTATCGCCGGGAGTCAAACCCTGACCCTGGTCATACGTGGCATGGCCCAGGGCCAGATTGGTAGCAGTAACGCACGCCGTTTGTTTATCAAAGAGCTGTGGGTAGGGGTGTGGAACGGGACGATCTGGGCACTGGTCATCGCCGGGGTCGCGGGGCTGTGGTTTCAGAGTCTGCACCTGGGTATGGTCATGGCCGCGGCCATCCTCATCAATCTGGTGGCCGCCGCCGTGGCGGGTGCGACCCTGCCCATGCTGCTCAAGCGCATCGGCGCCGACCCGGCGCTCTCCGGCACCGTCATCCTGACCACCGTCACCGACGTGGTGGGCTTCCTGTCCTTCCTTGGTCTGGCCACCCTCTTCCTGGTTTAAGTTAATATACAAGATTAGATTTGCATCTTAACTCATTATTTTATATAACTATATAAACTGTAGATAGTGAGGAGGTCGCATGGCAAAGAGCACCAAACGCACCCGTTGGGAAGACCTGTACGCGAGTAGTTCCCCCAGCCACGCCCGCCTGTTGGCAACACTGCTGGATGTTCGAGGATTCACCACCAAGGTACAACGCAAGAAACCAGACCGCCAGGCCACCGAGACCACCCCGTTCGTGCGCGTTGATGAAAATGACGCCAAGCAGGCGCGGGCCCTGCTCAGTCGCTATCGTCTGGCGAGTTAGTCTTCGCTCCCCGCGAGGGTCATCGGCCCCAGTAGCCACGACCCGGTGACCAGATTGCCTCGGCGATCGAGGTCATTGCCGACCGCCTGTAGCCCCTGATACATCTCTAGCAGGTTACCGGCGAGGGTGAATTCCTCCACCGGGTAGGCAATTTCACCATTCTCGACCCAAAAGCCGGTAGCACCGCGCGAGTAATCCCCCGTTACGGTATTCACCCCCTGCCCCATTACCTCGGTCACCAACACCCCTCGCTGCATCTGTCGCAGCAGGTCTTGCAGACTCAGATCATCATGATTGATATGGAGATTGTGCACGCCACCGGCATTACCCGTGGTCTCCAAGCCCAGCTTACGAGCGGAATAGGTATCCAACACGTAACCCTGCAAGACACCACCCTGCACCAGCTCTCGCGCCCGCGTCGCTACCCCCTCGTTGTCAAAGGGTGAACTACCCAGGGCACCTTTTAGGTGGGGGCGTTCATCTATTCGGATGCGCTCAGGAAATAGACTCTCCCCCTTTTTGTCTAACAGGAAGGAGGCTCGACGATAAAGGCTTCCACCACTGATGGCGCGTACAAAATGCCCAAGCAGGCCGCGTGCGACATCGGCCTCGAACAAGACGGGGACCTGGCAGGTATTCAGGCGACGTGCATCCAGGCGTTGTACCGTGCGCCGTGCGGCGGTCTCACCCAGACTGCGGACATCTTCCAATTGTGAGGCGTCACGCGCCACGCTATACCAGTGATCACGTTGCATGTTCTCACCGGACTGACCAATCACCGTGCAGCCCAGGCTATGGCGACTACTGGCGTAGGCGCCAAGAAAGCCATTGCTATTGCCATAGACCCGCTCGCCTTCATGACTGGAGACATAGGCCCCCTCGGAATTGGTAATACGCTTATCGTAGCCGCGTGCGGCATCCTCACAGGCCGTGGCAATGTCGATCGCCTGGTCCATACCCACTGCCCAGGGGTGATAGAGCTCCAGATCGGGAATAGAGCTGGCGAGAAATTTTGCCTCGGCCAGGCCGCTGAATTTGTCTTCTGCGGTATAGCGTGCAATATCACACGCCGCCTGAACCGTAGAGCGAATGGCCTGAGGGGAGAAGTCTGTGGTGCTGGCAGAGCCCTTGCGTTGCCCAAAATAGACCGTCACCCCGAGGCCCTTATCGCGATTATGCTCAACCGTCTCCACCTCACCCAGGCGTACGGTCACAGACAGTCCTGACTCCGCACTCACCCCTGCCTCGGCCCCCGAGGCGCCGCGCTGACGGGCCTCTTTGAGAATGTCATCGACAATTTGTTTTAGTGTTGCGGTGTCCTGCATGCTATGTCCTGTCTATTTTGTGGAGTACGGCGACTGCCCGTCTTCCTGTATAGTGTCACCCGGCCGATAAACACGCGATACAGTGATATGGACGAGTTCGACGACGAAAAACCCAGTAAGTCCCAGCGCAAACGCGATGCCCATGCGCTATTTGATCTTGGTTCAGAGCTGGTCGCACAAAAATCTGCCTTACTCAAACAACTTGAGCTGCCGGAGAAGCTGCAAGAGGCGATCGAGCTTGCCCAGCGTACCCATCAGCATGGGGCGCGCAAACGCCAGCTCCAGTTCATAGCCAAACTCCTGCGTGGAGTCGATGTAAGCCCCATCCAGGAGGTACTTACATCCCGGCAGGAAAGCAGCCAAATGGACAAGCGCCTGTTTCACCAGGCAGAGCAATGGCGAGAGCGCCTGCTCCGTGAGGGCGATGCCGCGTTAGAGGCCTTCCTCACAGCCTTTCCCGCAACAGATATTTCACTGTTGCAACAACTCGTTCATGCCAGTTTGCGTGAACAGACATCGGGTCAGGCACCGTCCAGTGCTCGCAAGCTGTTTCGTTTCGTACGAGAACAACTCGGTAACTAAGAGCGGGGCATCTTTAGCACCGACTTAGGCAGTACCACCCACAGTCAGCGATTCAATCTTGAGAGTGGGTTGCCCTACACCGACAGGGACACTCTGTCCCTCCTTCCCACAGACACCGACACCGGCATCAAGGGCGAGGTCATTACCCACCATACAGACCTTGTTCATCACATCTGGGCCGTTACCGATAAGCGTGGCCCCCTTCACCGGCCGGGTCACCTTACCGTTCTCAATCAGATAGGCCTCGCTGGTAGAGAAGACAAACTTACCCGAGGTGATATCGACCTGACCGCCACCAAAATTCACGGCATAGATGCCGCGCTCTACTGAGGCGATGATCTCCTGCGGGTCGTGCTGTCCTGGCATCATATAGGTGTTGGTCATACGCGGCATGGGCAGGTGGGCGTATGACTCGCGGCGACCATTACCGGTGACCTGTTGTCCCATCAGACGGGCATTCATCTTGTCCTGCATATAGCCTTTGAGTATTCCTTTTTCAATCAGCACCGTCTGCTGTGTCGGTATCCCTTCATCGTCAATATTGAGCGAGCCACGACGACCCGGCATGGAGCCTTCATCTACGATCGTGCAGAGAGAAGAGGCTACGCGCTCACCGATACGCCCGGCGTAGATCGAGCTGCCCTTGCGATTGAAATCACCCTCCAGGC
>JAHEDA010000097.1 GCA_024641445.1 Gammaproteobacteria bacterium | reverse complement strand
CAGGTACTGGCAGGGTTTTTGCCTAGTAGGCTGTTATTGTCAAAACATTGACCCATAGGGGGATAGATCTTGAAGATTTGGGCAGTCGCCAATCAAAAAGGTGGGGTAGGAAAGACCACCACGGCGGTGAATCTCGCCGGGCATCTGGTCGCGCAGGGAAATAAAACACTGCTCATTGACCTGGACCCGCATGGTTCCATGACCGCCTATTTTGGTTACGACCCGGATGAACTGGATAAGAGTGTCTACACCCTGTTTCAGGTGGAGAGCTCTCAGCAATTACGACCGGCCCTGCGCGATATTATGCTGGGCACCCGCATCGAGGGACTTACACTGCTACCCGCTACTACCGCCATGGCCACCCTGGACCGACAGTTGGGTGCGAAGGAGGGCAAGGGCCTGGTCATAAAGCGCTCGATGGAGCTGCTGGAAAACGAATTCGACTACGTCCTCATTGATTGTCCACCCCTACTGGGCATCCTCATGGTTAACGCCCTGGCGGCCTGCCAGCACCTAATCCTGCCGGTGCAGACCGAATTTCTTGCCCTCAAGGGCCTGGAGCGCATGCTCCATACCTTGGAGATGATCATCAAGGCGCGCAAGATGCAGTTGCCCTATACCATCGTGCCGACCATGTTTGACCGTCGCACCCGTGCAGCGCAGGAAGCTCTGCAGACCCTGCGCGACCGTTACGGCAGCAAGACCTTTGAGTCGGTAATTCCCGTAGATACCCTGTTCCGCGAGGCGAGTAAAAAGGGCCAACCCCTCTCTACCATGGCCCCGACTTCACGCGGCAGCATGGCCTATGAGGTTCTGCTCAAGAGCCTGTTGCAGGCCGAGCGCATGCGCCATCTCAAGCTGGTGAACTCATGAGTAAGAATGCCAGCAAGACCCTGGTCGAACAGAAGGTCGCGGTGTCGATGTTTCTCGACTCACTCCTGCGTGAGACCGAAAACGTCCCCGATGAGGACGAACCCTTATTAAAGCTCGCAGAGCAACCCGCCCCCGTCGTTGCCCCCCCAAAGATTGAGTTGCCCACCCCGGTGGTCGAACCCGAAGTCGTCGAAGAAATAGCGATCGAGACCAGTGTTGAGGTTGAACCCGAGATTGCGGTGGCGCCTGAATCCGTCAAACCCGTATGGGCCGATCAACCGTTCCAGATCCTGCTTTTCAATGTGGCCGGTCTGACCTTGGCGGTACCCTTGATCGAGCTGAGTGGGGTAGTCGAGTGGAAGAAGGAGACCCCGGAGATGCCCGGTCACTCCGACTTTTATATCGGCCTGATGCGCCACCAGGACCAGAGTGTGCCGGTTATCGATACCGCCCGTATTGTCTTCCCGCCCGAACGCCTTAAAGACCTCGTCTGCGACGCCCCGCGCGAGCGAGTGCGCAAGATCGTCCTGATTGATAATGGGGCCTATGGCCTGGCCTGCGACGAGGTCAGCGAGGTTATTACGATCAAACCCGACCAGATCAAGTGGCGCAGCACCCGCAGCAAACGGGCCTGGTTGGCGGGTACGGTTATCGATCACATGTGCGCCCTCTTGGATGCCCCGGCCCTGGCTAAGCAAATCGCCCGTGGTGACCGATAACATCCTGGCAACCACGTCTTATTGGCATGGTTACTGCAAATTATTTGGGTAGGCAGCCCGTCTGCCGAAGAATTGACACTATCAGAGGCGGGTAGGGATCCGCCTGGAGACGACACGCATATGGCAGATAAGAATAAACCCGTTTCAACGGCCGATGACCCCATTACCCAATGGGTTACCTTTTACCTTGAGAGTGAGAAGTACGGCATCAAGGTAATGCAAGTCCAGGAAGTCCTGCGCATGACCGACATCGCCCCCGTGCCGGGCGCACCTGACTACGTGTTGGGCATCATCAATCTGCGCGGTAATGTCGTTACCGTCATTGATACCCGCCGTCGCTTCGGCCTGCCCGAGAAAGACTCCGATGACCTCACCCGCATAGTGATCATTGAGTCCGATAATCAGGTCGTCGGCATACTGGTCGACAGCGTGGCCGAGGTAGCCGATCTGCGTGACTCGCAAGTCGAGCAGGCGCCCAATGTGGGCAATGATGAGAGTTCGAAGTTTATTCAAGGCGTCACCCATCAGGACGGCAATCTGCTGATCCTGGTCGATGTCGAACGACTACTGACTGACGAGGAATGGGAGGAGGTTGCAAGTCTGTAACCCACCCCATGGAGGACGATGGCAGGGATAGGCGAGATACAACCCACCGGACCGTTATGGCCCTCGGCCCCCACGCACAAGATTGGGCCGACTGACAATAACAAGCGACCGCCCCAGCGGCAGCCGCGCCAGGATGAGTCTGGCCAGACGCCACGGGAAGACAAGGACGACGATCAACCGCATATCGATGAGTACGCATAATGAATAGCAACCTGCTCAATACCTTGATCGCATATCTGAATGACCCCGTCGTCCTGCTGGTCCTGGCGGGTACGTTCTTTATTGCGGCTCTGGTAGTATTGCGCCGTTCCCGTGCCCTGATCGCCAAACAACACCAGTACATCCTCAGCCTGCAACGTGACCTCAAGGCCATCACCGCCGCTGGTGTTGGTATGGGACAGCGCGTATTGGAACTGGAACGGCGTCAACGTCGTCTGGCCGAGCGTCAGGAGACGGGTGGTACCGATCTGTATGAATCCGCCAACCAACCCTACGAGCAAGCCATTCGCATGGCCCAGGGTGGGGCCAAGCCGAAGGAACTGATGGATATTTGTGGTCTGAGTCAGTCCGAGGCGGATCTGATTAGTCTGATGCATCGCCTGGATAAGGCGAGTTGATTTTTAATACGTGATCTCTCGCGTATGCTGTATCAGAATTTCTGAAAACCATCTTTCTAGCCAATTCTCGAACTGACAGTCAAGGCACGTTCTTGGCGGGTATGCGATCCTTTTCATTAAAATTACAGGATGCAACATATCCATGCAATGTGCAGGTTGGGCAGAATGAAATGAAGCCCAACGGAAATTACCCCACCCGTAACTATAGTATATGAGGTGGTTTACCCTCATTGTTTACGCATAAAGAGCATTCACAACATGAGTTCTACGACCATTGCTATCAATTCGTAGAATAATGTGGAAAACTGCCTTACTCACACTTGCCAAGTATACACTGCGGTTCTGGCGCTCTCATCGACACTACAAGGCACTGCTTATTTATGCCGAACAATTTAGACATCGAATTACACCTACGATCTTTTGCCGAGGAATTTGTGTTGGAGGGGCGTAGAGACAAGTGGTTGGCCTTATTGGCCGAGCGCCCTGATACGATTCGCAATCAATCTACCCGATTGTTTAATTATTTAGACCATAACTATATCGAACAGAATAACTCGCTCGTCAATGTCACATCAGATGATACCCTGGGTATCTACTATGATTTTGACACGACGCCTAAATGCATCGCCTTTAAGCGGGCTCGGGAGTGTGCCAAGGGGCTCGACGGTGTGTTTTCCGTACTGCCGGGAGAATTAGTCATTTACTTTGCGCGTGATGGCTGGAGTTTTGTTTGCAAAAAGTAACACTGCAGAAATAGCCTTAATCAATTCCTGCGCAATAAACGTTAGCCTTAAACCAATCCATGTCCCTGCCATCCCAGCAGTGCCAGCATGACCATGAACCCGATCACGTAGGCCACGGCCACGTGCCAACCATGGCGCAACCAAAGCCCAACCGATTTCGCCTCGGGGTACATATTAGAGAGCGCTACCCCGGCAGATGAGCCAAACCACAACATCGAACCGCCGAAACCGACGGCGAAGGCGAGGAAGCCCCAGTCGTAACCGCCTTGGGTGAGTGCCAGTGCCGTGAGCGGGATGTTGTCGAAGGCGGCGGAGATAAAACCGAGCCCAAAGGCGGTGTGCCAGGAGGCGACAGGCAACTCTTCAACCGGCATCATCGAGGCGCTCAGGACCAGCGATAGCAGAAAGAGTGTCCCCTTGATGTTCTCACCGAGCACCACCCAGTCATGCTGGCGTACCCTGGCGGTGAGGATGATAGCGACCCACACCGCCACACCAATGAAGGGGAAACGGTCGCCGAGTTCAGGCAACAGCATGTTGACGAAGAGGTTGGTGAGTACGGCGAACAGTAATATCAAGCCGACAATGGCGATACGGTGCCAGTCGACATGGGTGTGGGCGTGTGCGTGTTTGAGGATCGGCGAGTAGGCGTGCTGCTGACGGGCGGCGACGAGGCCAACAATCACCAGTGCCACCGCCGCCGCGACGTAGGCATGTACCACCTGGCCCGGGGCAATGCCGTGGATCCACATCATCGTGGTGGTGGTGTCGCCCACCACCGAACCGGAACCCCCGGCATTGGAGGCGGCGACGATCGCGGCGAGATACCCGATATGGACGCGTGCACGAAACAGCTGGTGCGCCATGGCGCCACCGATAAGCGCCGCCGCGATGTTGTCAAGAAAGCTGGAGATCACAAACACCAGCACAAGCAGCACAAAGCCACCCTTCCAGTCGGAGGGGAGGTAGCGCGGCAGAATCACCGGGACGTGGCTCTTCTCGAAGTGGCGTGCCAGAATCGCAAAACCCATTAGTAGACAAAACAGATTGGCCAGTGTGACCCATTCGTGTTCCACGTGACCCAGTAACCCAGTGAATCCCGTGCCGTCCTGGAAGCCGGTCACAATCGTTTTGAATATGGCGATGACACTTAAACCTGTGACGGCGACATAGAACGTGTAATTGTGAAACAGCGCCACACAGAGCAGGGTCGTAGCAAAAAAAATGAACTCAATCGGAATGCCAGCGATTAACACTTCATTGGTGGCCGCAAAGACCGTGGGTGTGTAAAAAGCGAAGACAATGCCAGCAGCGAACAACAGCCAACGGTTGGTCATATAGAAGTCAACACTCCAGTGAACAGTAGGTAAGGATTGTAAATGTGCCAGAACTGACGTGGCCGGGCTACTATGCCATTGCCCTTGAAGTTGGTCGAGTGGATGTTGATATTTATTTTCCAGGCACTCTGTTGGTGCAAAGGAGCTGGATAAGCTGGGGCTCAATGGCTGATTTCTTACATTGTCAGAAATCAGCTATGGATGCTACTTTTGGCTTGAACACTTCTCCCTTTTTGTATATTTCAAAATGAATATAATTGAATATAAGTATTATAAGTTCTGGTCGCCGTGTTCTCTTCTGGCGTTTTTCATTTGATACATTTCGTTGTCCGCCAGAGCAATCAGATTATCTGCATCTAAATCACTGGTGGGTGCAAATTCCGAAAATCCATGGCTAATGCTTAGCCGGTAAGGTTTTCCCGGCAAAGCATTAAAATTCTGGACCTCATCAGATACCCTGCCCCAGATGCTTGAGGCCTGTTCCAGCTTGCAATCCGGGAAGATGAGCAAAAACTCGTCCCCACCCAGTCTGCATATGAGGTCAGAGTCTCTGAGGGCCTTCGAGAGAATATCACTCGCGGCTTTAATCGCCTCATCTCCCACTTCATGTCCATATGTATCGTTTATTGCCTTGAGCCCATCGAGATCAACAAAACAGACTGTCAGTGAGAACGCAATCCGCTTCGCCATCTTTATCTGCTGTTCGAGAAACAATAGGCCATGTCGTCTGTTTGACTTGCCGGTCAGTGAGTCGATAGAGGCGAGCTTCTTCAGTTCCTCCTCCATTTTGGTTCGCTCATTGATCTCCATCTGAAGTTGCTCGTTAGTATACAACGCTTCGATCATGGAGCGTGAAACGGCAAGGGCCTTTTGGAGTATCACGGTCTGTGCGATGAGGGAGGTGGCGATCATGACCATGTGAAAGGTGTCCAGTCGTTCAAAAAAGGTGATCGTGATCGGCCCGAGAAAGAGTAGATCCAGTATAAGGTAATAGACGGGCATAACGGAATAACCGATACTACCCACGGCCACCATGATAAGAAGAATTATGAAAAGGAAAAGCTCTGGTACTGTTCCTGCTTCAGTTGTCAGCAGAAAAGGTGATATGCCATACATAACACCCACCAGAGATCCTGACACAATGCGGCGAATAAGCCATGTGCGCGCGTTCGACATGTCCAGCTTGACTTTCCTGAAGCTGATTTCCGCAACAGCCGTCAAGGCGCTCACAATAATAATTGCGAGCATCCAGTAGCTAATCAGGATAATACTTGTCTTCGTCGAGAACAGTACGATGGAAATCAGTATGCCACCGAACATCGCGCTCATCATGTTTCCCGACGCGTGTCCAAAAAACAATTTGACGCGTTTCAGGTATACCCTTTCATTCATGCCTGGTTCGCTCTTCATCTGGGATAGAGCAGGTTCCTGTTTTAATTATTTTGGTCACGCAATGTTTCGGATAATAGAGTGTTAGATGGTTCTCTGACTCTCGTCTTGTCGTATTGTTATAAAATGTGCTGTCTAGTCCATATCCATGAAATGCAGAAATTATTCACATCATTCTATGTTCAAGATGGTATTACCATTGTCGGTACCTTAAACAACGAAATGGTTTGCAATCCTAGACAAGACCGGGAATTAACCGCGTTATGCAGGTGAACAAGCAGTTTTGGTTGCTATAGTACTTACCCAAACTAGCCAATGTTTATGAAGTTCTCTGTAGTAACAATCAGCGCCAATGACTGGCTTGGATATTGCTGCCAGATATCCAAATATGGACCCATATTTGGATGAAAACGCGGTACTTAATTACGCTCTCCCTGCCATCCCTTGGGATACTTCCCCCTTAATAAGTACGCAAAGGCAATCACCTCGGCGACGGCGATGTAAAGCGCCTCGGGGATCTCGTCGCCGAGCTCGAGTCGGGAGAGGACGTTGACGAGGTCGGGGTTCTCCTGCATCGGCACCTTGTGGTGGCGGGCGATAGCGATGATCTGTTCGGCCACGTCACCACGGCCCTTGGCGCTGACGCGGGGGGCGCGACGCTCGTCGTAGTGCAGGGCGACGGCGATGCTGGGTTTGGCGAGGGCCTTGTCGTCTTTCATAACGTTCTTATGCCTGTTCATCCACCAGCCGGGTGCTGGGTGTGTTGGAAACGGTCTCGATCTCGGCGTTACTGCATTGCAGGCGGCCGACATCGACCCCGGCCTCGTGCAGGCGTGCGCGTAGGTGGTCGAGGTGTTCGTTAAAGAGTTGGGTGGTGCGCGGTTGTTTCGCCCAACCTATGGCCGAGATGGTCTCGTTTTGATAACGCACCTGCACCCGTAACGGGCCGAGTCCCTTTAAATCAAACGCCAGGGTGACGGTCCATGGTACGGCGCGAGAGTCTTCACCGGCCTGTCCACTTTGGTCGCGCTCGAGGCGCAGGTCGTAGACGTCGGTGCCCTGGCCGTGTTGCACGGGGAGTTCGAGCATCCAGGTCTGACGCCCGCCCTCGGTCGGCAGTGAATGCAGTTGCTGGACGTGTTGACGTGCCAGCACCCCCTCGACTTGTTGGCGCAGGGTCTCCATCAGGCTCTCGCCGGTCAAAATTCCAAGGTTCGGTTGCTGGGTCGGCTGGGCCTGGGGTTGGGCCTGTGGCGGGCGGGTTGGGTCGGCATGTGGGGTGACACTGGCCTGTGCCTGATAGGCATTGGGTAACGGTATTCGGGGTACCCCGGCGGTTTGGTCTGGGCGTGGGGCTGTGCTGCTCGGGTGGGCCTCCGGGGTGGTGAGTTCGACCAGCCTTTCCGCGCTGCGCCCGGCCATGGTTGAGGTTTCGGGTCTGGTCGTTGGGACAGCGGGTTTTGCCGCCGCCTCAGCTGGCGTTTGGAGCTGTGCCTGTTTGGCCAGGACCTCGGCCTGCCCCTGAACCTGTGTTTGACCAGACACTGGTCCTGCGGCGAGCTTGCTGAGTTGGGTCTGCGTGGCGGGCTGTTCCGCCGGGGTCATGCCCCTGGCGGCCTGCTTGGCCGTCGCCTCGGGGGCGGTTTTATTACTCACGCCTGTATCGGTGCCGCTGGCCCGTAAACGGCTGGCCAGGCGCAACAGCGCCATGCGTAGATCGGGCACGGGTTGGCCACCCTCCGGTGTTCGGGCCAGGTTGTTTTCCATGAATACGCCACTAGCTATAAGCGCCTGCTTCAATCCGGTACCGGTCTTAATGGCCTCCGTGTCCGGGAGTTGTTTGAGGGTCTCGAGGATGGCCTGCTGCACAGTGGGGGGCAGGCCACGGTCGGCCCCGGCCTGGAGCTGGGCGGCGAGTTGGCGCAGGTTGGCCAGCA
>JAHEDA010000411.1 GCA_024641445.1 Gammaproteobacteria bacterium | reverse complement strand
AACTTGAAACCTTTGCCAAGGTGCTCGACCTCATCCGTGCACTCCAACCCGTGGAAGAGGAACTGGCAATGAATTTAGTCGATCACAAGCAGGTGGATGTACGGCACTACTTTGAATTTACCAGTATCCCCATTCAGTCACAGATACAGGGTCAACTGGATGCGCTCATCCTCTATGCCAGGGAACAGTCCAACGTAGCTCAGGAAATGGCCCAGTCTCGTTACCGAAGCGCCATTTCACTCTTCCTCTGGATCATCTGTGCCGCGATTATCACCATGGTATTGGTCACCCGCAGCATGCTACAACGCATTACTTACTATCAGGGGCAGCTCAGCGCCGACAAGGCCTTGGCCGAGGCAACAGTCAAGGCCGTGGCAGAGGGCATTATCGTTACGGACACGCAACATAACGTGCTTGAGATGAATAGTGCCGCCGAATATCTAACCGGAATTAATCGTTATGCCGCAATCGGTCGACACCTCACCGAGATATTTCATGTCCGTTCCATACAGGATGAGTCGCCAATTGATATCACAACTCAGTTCGAGAATATCAGCGGCCCTATCTGCCCTGCACAGCGGGACATGCGAATACCAAAGTCATCGCCGCTACTGGTGGAGTGCACCATCGCTCCAATCCTGAACGATAACAGCGAGATGGGGCGGATCTGTTATGTCTTCCGCGATGTCACGGAAGAGCGCAAACGCAGTGAAGAGATGTCCTGGCATGCCATGCACGACCCACTCACCGCGACATATAATCGTCGCGCCTTCGAGCAGATGTTACTGAGCGCCATTCATGATGTGCGCAGCAACAAGCACACCTATGCCCTGATTTATCTGGACCTGGATGACTTCAAGCTGATTAACGACAACTACGGCCACTCAGCGGGTGATGTCCTGCTGGTGGGGCTGAGCCGACTAATGGAGGGTAGCATTCGCGAGTCCGATGTCATGGCCCGCATCGGTGGTGATGAGTTTGCGATTCTTTTGAAAGGATGCCCAGGCAATCAGGCCCAGAGCATTGCACGGCAACTGCTAAACAATATCCGCGAGTACCGTTTTCTCTATGAAGAGAGGCTAATTCAAGGCAGCAGCGCCAGTATCGGCCTGGTGATGCTAAGCTCCGATATAAGAGATGCCGGTGACGCACTCAAACGGGCTGATCAGGCCTGCTATCGAATCAAGAAGTCTGGCAAAAATGAACTTGGAGTGAGTAACACCCTCCCACTAAATACCTAAAACGCTTGTTAGCGTTTTTCGATAACGACATATTCACGCGCGGGCTCGCCCGTGTACACCTGGGTCGGACGGAAGATGCGGTTGTCACTCAACTGTTCGCGCCAGTGCGCCAACCAACCTGCAGAACGCGCAATCGCAAAGATGGCCGTGAACTGATCCGCTGGTATCCCCATCTCCGTATACAAAATTCCTGAATAGAAATCGACGTTGGCATAGACGCCCTTTTGCGCCAGGCGGTCCAGACACACCTTCTCCACCGCCCGCGCCGTCTCGAACATGGGGTTGAGGTTGCCACCGCGTGACTCGATTAGTTCATCCACCATCTTTTCCAGGATCTTGGCCCGCGGGTCTTTGGTCTTGTACTCACGATGCCCCATACCCCAGATCACTTCCTTGTTCTTGAGCTTGCTATCCACATAGGCCTCGGCCTGCGCGGGTGAACCGATCTCATTGAGCATCTCAACAACTTTCTGATTGGCGCCACCATGCAGTGGCCCCGAGAGTGCACCGATGGCCGCTGCAATGACGGCATTCGGGCTGGCGAGTGTTGAAGCATTTACCAATACCGCAAAGGTCGAGGCATTGATGGTGTGCTCGGCGTGCAGGATCAAACAGACATCCAGGATGCGCGCCAACATGGGGTCGGGCTCCTGACCGGTAAACATCCAGAGAAAGTTCTCGGCATAGTTGAGGTCGTTGCGGGGTTCTGGTGGTTCATAACCATTGCGGATGTGTTCCCACATCGCCACCAAGATACCCATACGTGAGATGATCTTCACCGTCATGTTGTGGATGTAATCCAGGTCCTGACAGGCATCACCACCGGTCAGACACTCGTTACCGGGATAGAACATGCCCAGACTCGCCACTGCGGTCTGCAACATCTCCATCGGGTGGCCGGTCGGCGGAAAGGTCTTCATCAGGTCACGAATGTGATACTGCGTACGGCGGCTACGGCGCAGTTTGGCATCAAAGCTCTTTAGCTGGTCCCGCTTGGGTAGGCGGCCATCCAGCAGCAGCATG
>JAHEDA010000410.1 GCA_024641445.1 Gammaproteobacteria bacterium | reverse complement strand
CCTTGCCACTCATGCCACGGTGCGTCGTCAGGGCAAAGTGCATGGGCTCATCCACCCCAAAGGTAAACTCTGCCTTGCCGTAATAAGGAATGTCTTGAGACAGTGAGCAGCGTAGGCGCGAGGTCTCCAATTGCCAGTGGGCATTGTAGAAAGGCGCCAGGTAAGGCCTTGCCTCACGCCCCTGCAACATCTCTTCATTGCTCATCTGATACTGCTCGGTCACCCACAACTTGCCCGGGACCTTCTTGGGGAGATCTTGCTGCGACTCGTCGTCAGACTCTTCGCTTGTTATCTGGCGTTCAATACGCCGACCTCTGCCGACGTATTCCACCCCTGCCTGATGGTCGGCCTCATCACCTGACGGGGTTGGAGTCACCACTGGCTCGCCGGTTGGAGTGGGCACTTTGGTGGCAGCAACCTCTGGTGTCTTCTTCACGGGGGGCGCGGCCTTCGCCACGGCGTCCTTTGGCTTGGAAGTGGCCTTGGCCGTTTTATTCGGTGTCTTCGCCTTGGTCGACTTGCCTTTGTCTGTAGCGGCTACCGTTTTGACTGGGGGCACGGTGGGGGTAGCAATCTTATCCGCGGCTGCGGCCGCCTGTTTCATCTCCTCCAGACGCCTTGCCTCGACCTCGCGAGGGGACGGTGTCACCACGATCGCGGGACTAATCTCTTCAACCGAGGGTGTTGCCTTAGTATGTTCATCTGTCGAGGGCTTGGCCTGTCCCGGCGACTCCTTGCCAGAAGAAGGGTCAGTGCTTGCCGCTACTGCCGGTTCGGGAGGTGACTCCTCCGATGGCGCGTCGGTAACAGCCCCCTCCTCTTTTGCGATATCACTGGTCACCGTTTGGGGGGCAGCGGCCTCGGCAGTCTTGTCCGCCGGGGTGGATTCCACCGCAGGTTGCGTAACCATTGTGCTGGCAGCTGGGGGGGCGGTTGTAGTGTGCGTTGCGGCCTCGCGGGGCTCAACAGGCCTGGCCGCAGTGGAGCCGGGGGAGTCCACCGGCAGTGCCGAGTCTTGCACGGGGGAGGTCTCTGCCTTGCTAGCCGGGGCGGGCTCCGACTTACCCCAGTCCCAGAAACGCAAAGGGGCGGACGTGGCACTGCCCACGGGCAGTACCGACGCCGCAATCACTACAAGGAGACATGAAATACACCGTTTCATAGGACTGAAAATGCAATGCATGTGCCAAACATGAGATATCACCCGGTGTCGTGGCCCAGACGGACTTGTCCTCCCACCCAAGGGATCAGCCGTACTTGAGGAATACGGCAGTGAATGCAGTTAGTGTGCCCTGAAGGCCCTCACCGCGCGGCGGAATTGTATAAATATGGCCTTATCCTCGGGGCGTCGGCCATAGCGCAGGGCGACGTAATAACGCGTAATGAGATAGGCCTGCGTCGCCAGGCGGGGTCTGCCCCCGGCGACACGCCCGGCAAAATCGAGAGGGCCTTCATTGGCTCCTCGCACCAGCCCAACCCCTGCAAGTCGATGACAAAATTTCAAATACAAGCGTGTCACGGGGTCATGCGCGCCTCGCGGCCACAACATAAAGATGGCCACCACGACGAGGACACTCCCCACCCCGGTAAGGATCGCCAGGGCGATGTGCAGGCCGTTGCTACTGTCCAGACCCATGCGTGCGAGTAAACGCTGTTGCGCGCTGTAGTCGTAATTGATTACCCACTGGTACCAGAAATTATTGACTGCATCCCAGCTCATCGAGGAGGTGCGCCAGAGCCTGGACAACAGGTTATTCTGGCCCAGGAGTCTGGGTGTAATACTGAATTCTGACAGGGACTCCAGCCCCCGCGTGATGCGCTCGGGCGCGACCGCCGCCGTCGGGTCCACCCTCACCCAGCCCTGCTCCGGCAACCACACCTCCGACCAGGCGTGGGCATCGCTTTGTCTAACGACCATATAGTCGCCATAGGGATTCATCTCACCACCCTGATAACCCGTCACTACCCTGGCGGGGATACCGGCGGCGCGCATCACAATAGTGAAAGACGAGGCATAGTGTTCGCAGAAGCCGCGCCGGGTCTTGAATAGAAAGGCCTCGACGTGGTGTGCGCCGAGTGGCGGTGGATTCAGGGTGTAATAGAACGGCTGCTCGCGAAAGTATCGCAACATCCCTGTTACCACTGCCTCATCGCTGTGGTACTGCGCGCGTAGTTGACGTGCCAATTGATAGATATCATCTCCCATACCATCTGGCAGTTGCAGGGCCCGTGATCGCATGGGTTCGTAGAGATAATCGGTACGA
>JAHEDA010000409.1 GCA_024641445.1 Gammaproteobacteria bacterium | reverse complement strand
CTGAAGCATATGCGCGCGACACTGGAAGAACGCTTTCTGGCTGGGCGAAGTGCTACCGAGCTGGTCCAGGCACAGGCACAGGCAGTGGACGCATTGCTAGAACGCGCCTGGCAACGCCATTTTCCACACGCAGGGAATAACCTTGCGCTGTTAGCCGTCGGGGGCTATGGCCGCGGCGAGTTACACCCTTACTCTGATATCGATGTACTCCTCCTGCTCCGCCATGACACCCACGAAAATGATGGTGCCCTCACCAATTTTCTCACCTTTCTGTGGGACATCGGCCTGGAGATTGGGCACAGCGTACGCACCCTCGATCAATGCGTAGAGGAATCGCGCAAGGATATTACCGTCGCCACAAATTTGCAGGAATGTCGATTATTGCAAGGGCCACAGGATATGTTTGAAACGCTACGTGAGCGTTGCGGTCCTGCTCACGTCTGGCCCAGCCGTGAATTTTTCTCTGCCAAGTGGCAGGAGCAGCAAGAGCGCCATCGAAAATTCAACGATACCGCCTATAACCTCGAACCTAATATCAAGGAGGGCCCAGGCGGTCTGCGAGACATCCAGATGATCGGTTGGGTCGCCAAGCGACACTTTGGCGCCGATACCCTGCAGGACCTTGTCGCCAAGGGATTTCTGACCGAGCGTGAATTTCGACAGCTGAATGAAGGCCAAGCCTTTCTCTGGCACCTTCGTTTTGGAATGCACCTACTGAGCAAACGACGCGAAGACCGCCTGGTCTTTGATGTCCAGCGCGCCCTGGCCAAACAGATGGGTTACCAGGATGAACCGCACCGGCTGGGTGTCGAAAGTTTTATGAAGCGCTACTACCGCACCATCATGGGATTGAGCAGACTAAATGAGATGCTGTTACAGTTATTCCAGGAAGAGATTCTCTATGCCGATGAGGCCGGTATCCCCTTGGGCATTAATAAGCGATTCATCACGCGCAAGGGCTTTCTTGAGATACGTCACCCGAATAACTTCACACACTACCCATTTGCCCTCCTGGAGGTATTTCTAATCCTCGCCCAACACCCCGAGATCAAGGGAGTGCGTGCCAATACAATCCGGGCCATTCGCGATCACCTACACCTGATTGATGCCGACTTTCGCCAGGATCTACGTTGTCGCAGCCTGTTTATGGAGATACTGCGTCAACCACAGGGAGTCACACACGTACTGCGACGCATGAATCTGTATGGTGTGCTGGCGGCCTATGTCCCGGCCTTTGCCGATATTACCGGTCAGATGCAACACGACCTTTTCCACGTCTACACCGTAGATGAACATACGCTCACGGTCATCCGCAACCTGCGTCGTTTTACCGTGCCCGAATTCAGTCACGAATTCCCTTTATGCAGCCGGCTGATGCAACACCTTCCCAAACAAGAATTATCCATACTGGTGGGGCTCTTTCACGACATCGCCAAGGGTCGTGGCGGCGATCACTCCAAACTGGGCGCCGACGATGCCGAGGACTTCTGTCGTCTGCACGAACTGAGTGAATATGATTGCAAACTGGTACGATGGCTGGTGGAAAATCACCTATTGATGTCAACCACGGCACAACGCAAAGATATCAGCGACCCTGAGGTTATCAATGAATTTGCCCGCATCGTTGGACATCAGAATCGATTGAACTATTTGTATCTGCATACCGTTGCCGATATTCGCGCAACCAGTCCAACGCTCTGGAATGGCTGGAAGGATGCCCTGTTGCTTGAACTCTTTGCGTCAACCTCGCAGGCACTACGCCGTGGCCTGGAGAACCCACTCGTCACCTCTGAGACCATCGCACTGGTGAGGCAAGAGGCCCTCGCCATTCTGATGAAGGAGGATTATGCCGCGACAGTGATCGAGTCACTGTGGCAGAACATGGGCGATGAATATTTTTTACGCTACAACAGCGACGAGATCGCCTGGCATGCACGTGCCCTGCTGGCCGATGCATCGCCAATACCGCTGGTGTTAATCCGGCGTGAAACGGAACGCGGGGGTACAGAGATTTTCATTCACACCCCGGCTAGAGATGATGTCTTCGCCCTTAGTACGGGGGTACTGGAGCAGCTCGGGCTCACCGTCATGGACGCACGCATACTTGCCTCGCGTGAGGGCAACACCCTCGATACCTATATTGTACTGGATGAGAGCGGCGAACCCCTGACTGACGAGTTTAGACTACAGGAGCTGGACAAACGCCTGCGCCATATCCTAAACAGCAAAACCGCCACCACAATAGATATCAAACACCGCATCGG
>JAHEDA010000408.1 GCA_024641445.1 Gammaproteobacteria bacterium | reverse complement strand
CCCCCACCGGATCAGGGTGATACCGACCCACGCATGACCCATCTGCTTGGCGTGATGAGCCAGGACCGGCGGCCACAACGTATCGTGGCTATTAGCACCTCGGGGGTGTATGGCGATCAGGCCGGGGCCCTCATTGATGAGACCACCCCGGTCAATCCCCAAACCGACCGTGGTCGTCGGCGCCTGCACGGTGAAAACCAGCTCCGTGCCTGGGGCAGAGAATTTCAGGTGCCGGTGATGATCCTGCGCGTCGGCGGTATCTATGGGCCAGGACGCCTACCGTTGGAGCGGATTAAAAAAGGTATCCCGGTGCTGCATGAACACCTGGCGCCGCGCACCAATCGTATTCACGTCGAAGACCTGGCCGAGGTGTGTGTCGCGGCGGCGGAGAGTGAGTACAGCGACCGTGTCTACAACGTCAGTGACGGCCAGGGCAGCAATATGACGGATTATTTCTATTCCATCGCCGACGCCTTTGGCCTGCCACGCCCATCCGCGGTAGATTGGGCCGAGGCCGAGCGCGTTATGAGTGCGGGCATGTTGTCGTATCTGCGCGAATCCCGCGAGATGTCGAATCGACGCATGTTGGATGAGCTAAAAGTACGTTTGCAGTATCCATCACTACGTGATGCGCTCAAGACACTGAGCCAGGATTAACCCGGCGCCCTGTTATGCACCATTAACATAGATTCACATTTCAAATCTGCACGATGTGTGCTGATGACGCGCTCTTTCAGGCAAAACACAACGCGCGCAATCGTGCGGAGTTTATTGCATAGCCGCTGATTTCTTGCGCTCGGTCCACATACATGTTGCAATAACTGCACATGTTCGACCTGGGCCAGATTTGTATCATGGACACCAAAAAGGCTCTCGCGGTATTTGATCCGCATTCAATGAAAAATCTGAGTGACTCCCTCACTACACTGGTGCGTGGACGCCTGTGGCTTAAGGTCATGATTGGGATGGTGCTTGGTCTGCTCGCCGGTGTGTTGTGCGGACCTGGTATCGGCGTTGTCCCGATTACGATATCCGAACCCCTGGGTAACTGGTTGGCCTTCCCCGGTCAGTTGTTTCTGGCACTGATTCAAATGATTGTTATCCCGTTGGTGTTTGCATCCATTATCCGGGGGCTCGCGGCAGGGGGGAACTTGGAACAGTTGCGTCAAATGGGCCTGCGTGTGGTCTTGTTCTTTGTGGTTACGACTGCCATTGCGACCATCATTGGTATCGGACTTGCTCAACTGATTCAACCCGGCCACTATCTCGATAGCCATCAGTTGCAGAAGACCGTGCAACACGCGGCGCTTCCCATCGCGAACGACGACATCCCTGAACTCCCTACACTCGCGGAATTACCTCGACAGTTATTGATCCTGCTACCCGGCAATCCCCTGAGTTCGATGGTGGAGAGTCAGATGCTACAAATCGTGGTGTTTGCAATCATCATTGGTATCGCGCTGGTCAGCATGACCCCCTCGCGCGCCAAGCCATTGCTAGAGTTAATGGGTTCGCTGCAGGAGGTCAGCATTACCATCGTGCGCTGGGCCATGCGTCTGGCACCGTTTGCCGTATTTGGCTTGTTGGCGCAGTTGACCATGAAGATCGGCTTTGATGCCTTGCTGGGGATGTCGGTGTATGTGCTAACGGTGCTGCTCGGTCTGTTGCTGATGTTCACGCTATATTTAGTAATCTATAAATTCATTGATGGCATGCCGGTGCGGAAATTTGTCTTTGCCATCCGCGAATTGTTGTTATTGGCCTTCTCAACCTCCAGCTCGGCGGCAGTGATGCCCCTCTCGATCAAGACGGCCGAAGAGAAGCTGGGTGTGCGCTCATCCGTAGCGCAATTTGTCATACCACTCGGCGCCACCATCAACATGAATGGCACGGCCCTGTATCAGGGTGTGGCGGCGGTGTTTCTAGCCCAGGCCTTTGGGATTGATCTTAGCCTGGCCAATATGGCGCTTATTGTTGTGGTAGCCGTGGGCGCCTCCATCGGCTCACCGGCGACACCCGGTGTCGGTCTGGTCATCCTGGCGATGGTGTTGACCACGGTGGGGATCCCCGCGAGTGGTATTGCCTTGCTCATGGGCGTGGATCGCATCCTGGACATGAGTCGCACAGCGATAAATGTAACGGGTGACCTGCTGGTGGCGAAGCTGGTGGATCAAATGGTCCCGGCAGCAACACGCCCAACAGTACCGCAGGAGTCCGTGTGAGAGATAAGCGTTAGCCTCGACACCACCGCACATAATCACCAT
>JAHEDA010000407.1 GCA_024641445.1 Gammaproteobacteria bacterium | reverse complement strand
CATCCGACGTGACCTGCTTCAGGTCACGTCGGATGCGTAGGCGGTCCAGCGCGATGTACACCACCGACATCTCTTCGTTATAACGATAGAATTTCAAGTCGGCCAGGACCGCCTCGTAATACCGTTTGAGGATATCAATGCGATGTCGTTGGGTTACGCTGGTGAGGCGTTGTTCCTGCCCCTTTAAATCGAATTCGGCGGCCTGATCTGCCGCCGTCTGTGCACCGAAGTCATAGAGCCGCTTCTCTAACCATAATGAGGCCGAGTGGTCCTGATTGGAGTGATCGGGTGCGCTAGGCACCGGGTCGATTATTCGCGCACGGAGATCCAACTGAATACGCACATCATCATCTGCCGTACTTTTCTCCACACGCGCACGCGCCGAATCCAGTTCTGCCCTGGCGGTCTCCAATGAAGGGTGTGTGGAATCGGCAAGTGACAAGGCCGCCTCCAGAGTAAACGGCTCGGGTAGGGCACTCGGTGTCTTGGCCTCATCGGCACTGACGAGGGACGACAACCCGAATGACAGACTAACGATGCCACAACTTCTGATAATCCCTGACATCATGACTGCGCTGCTTGCTATTTACGCTGCTCCCGCTTGTAGCGGGTAAAGGTCATGCCGGGTTCCTTATACTTGCCAGAAACCACGTAATCCCCCATCAGCATGAATTCCTCCTTGCCCGAGGTCTTGCCGGTAAATCGGTGAATCAGCTTTCCATCAAGGTCAAAAAAGGCCAACACCGGTGTGGCCCTGACACGATATTCCTTAAAGGCAAAATCTTTCTGTTTCATGTGCTTGCCAGAAAAATCAGTCATCTCAACATCGCCCTCGATATCCACGGCAAAGTTCAGGAAATTATCACGAAAATATTTCTGCACATCGGATTGATTCAGCACATTCGTCTTCATGTAATGACAGAATGGGCACTCGTCCATTTCGAAAAAGATGAAGACGCCCTTCTTGCCCTCTGCCTTGGCATTGCGCGCCTCCTCCTTAAAGTCACCCCACGTCTCATTGAAGAGGAACTTGGCGGGGTCTTTTGGCGCATCCGCGGCAAACACAAGAGTAGATTGGATGCACAACATCATTAATAAAGCGTATAGATACTTTTGCGTAATCATCATCTCACCTCTCGGTTAACCTTGTGTGGGACTATCTTGGTTTGTCCTGTTATCTGCTCCAGCCACTTCTTGGTCACACCACCAATTTGCTGTGACACCAGCTCACCCTTAGGAGATACGATAAACGTCGTCGGCAGTCCAAGTAGGCGCCCGAAGGGAGTCCGGTTACCCTCGTCACCCAGTAAAATCGGGTAGGAGATAAAGTAATTATCGACAAAATTCACCAGATACTGGCGGTCGACACTCTCCTGATTGACACCAAGCACCACGCTATTGCGCACGTGCTGCTCGGAGAAGCTCACCAGTTCGGGAATTTCATCCAGGCAGGGCGGGCACCACGTTGCCCAGTAATTTACCACCACCCACTTGCCGCGATAATCCGACAGGCGATGCGATTTACCCTTGATATCACTCCAGCTAATATCAGGCAGTGGTTGCGCCGTGGCATTGATAGTCATCCACAACAGAGGCAACATCAGAAGAATCAGAACCTTGATATGTCTCATCGCACTCTACTACTATTCAGTCAACGTTATATTACCGATCACTAATATAGCCACAGGATCGGACACATTCTATCCCGCGGTCTGTTGGCGGCCAAGCCGACAACTAGGTCAAACACTCAAAAAAAGTTGGCTACAGGACGCTCGGCGGCGGTGGAGGTCTGCACTTGACAGGTCGCCAATAAGGTACGGGTCAAACTGTTGGTGTCACCATGCAGCAGCCCGACATACTCAGGCTCTGGCGGCATGCGGTTAATCACTCGCATGAGTTCATAAAAGCTGTAAACCCTGGGGTCCTGGCGCAATTTCCAACGACCGCTATCATTCATAAAGATGAGCCGTGCGGCCTCAAGATGCGCCAGCTGCCCTTGTAGCCATTCACCAGCCACTGGCTCTAGACGCAATATTTCATGAAAGTCCAGACCTACGGCGCGATGCCGCCAAAGATGCCCCATAAGCCGGTAGACATAAATCAAGGGGAAACGTTCAATCGCATAATGGCCCCGCACGCGCGGTACAAATAATCCCAGGCAACACGCCACCTCGGCGCCAAACAGAACGATGACCCAGGAAATATATACCCAGATCAGCAATAACGGGATAATGGCAAGCGCCCCATAGATCAACTCATAGCTAGGAA
>JAHEDA010000406.1 GCA_024641445.1 Gammaproteobacteria bacterium | reverse complement strand
CACGACCTCGATCTTTTTGGCATCCTGTGTGGGTTGTGGGGCACGCAGCTTGGTGTATTCGATGCCTTCATCAAAGCTACGCGCAACGACGACAGTGGAAGTGAAACCAAATACAAGCAGAAGCAAAAATAGACGCGGCAATCTCATTGTTATCCTCCCAACAGGTCAACACAGACTAGGCAATGCAGATAAAGAAGACAAGCCCGGCAGGCGTAGAACCTGCCGGGCTTGTGAGTGTGACCCTGCTGCACTAAAGAAGTTGCGAAATGGTCTACAGGGTTCCGTACGAGTGCAGGCCCGAGAGAAACATATTGACACCAAGGAAGGCAAAGGTGGTCACTAACAGGCCAACCACCGCCCACATGGCCAGCGGGCGGCCACGCCAACCCTTGGTCAGACGCATATGCAGCCAGGCGGCATAGTTCAGCCAGACGATCAGGGCCCAGGTCTCCTTCGGGTCCCAGGACCAATAGCCACCCCAGGCCTCCGCCGCCCACATGGCGCCGAGGACCGTCGCGATGGTGAAGAAGGCGAACCCCAGGGCGATGGATTTGTGCATCACATCGTCAAGCAATTGCAGATCCGGCAACACCTGCGCCAAACGTCCCTGCGGCCGGGTACGCATCACCCGATCTTTCCACAGGTAGGCCACGCCAAGCATGGCGGCAAGGGAGAAGCCACCATAACCGATGAAATTCGCCGGTACGTGGATCTTCATCCAGTAACTTTGTAGTGCGGGCACCAAGGGCTGGATGCGACTGGCGCCGCGATCAAATTGATACCAGAGTAAAAATGCAATTGCGGCACTGATGACGAGCAGGACAAAACCACCCATGGATCGCGTCTGGTATTTCGCCTCGTAATGCAAATAGATAAGTGCGGTGATGATGGAGAAGAGGATGAAGACTTCATATAAATTACTCACCGGGATGTGTCCAACGTCCGGCGCAATCAGATACGACTCATACCAACGCACCATCAGGCCAATAAAACCTGAGGCGACGGCGCTCCAGGTCATGGCGGTGGCCACCTTGCCCGCAAACTCGTTCTGACGGAAGGTGGCAAAGAAATACGTCACCGTTGCCAGCACAAACAACACACTCATCCACATAATCGCCGAGGGGCTGGAGATCAAAAATCTCAGGAAGAAATTCTTCTCTCCCAGGCTCTGATCGCCACCATATAAGGCGATCGCACTGAGACTCAACACGGCGACCACCAAACTCAAGGTTCGGATGGCCTTCCACTGCATGGCCACCACCAGCAGCGCAAGTGATGACCCGGACAAAATAACGATCTCATACAAGTCAAAGGTGGCGCCGAACATGCGCCACACAAACAGCACGCCTGCCAGCAGGAGTGCGGACCAGACCCAATCATAGGCAGTGAGCTTGCGCCACCAGGCCGGGTGATCGAATTCTTTCTTCATGGCCTCTTCTAATACTGACATTGGCGACTCCTGCTAACGTAAGATTGATTATGCCCGCGGCAAACGCGCCTCAACACGCTCACACAATACATCAAATTTTTTCGCAAAATCTTCGGGATTTCGATTACCGCTACCGGCAAACACCACCTCACTGCCACCACCACCCTGTGGTCGTATCAATACCCACAAACGTTGGTGCACAATGTAGAACAACATGAACACACCCGCGATCAACATGGCACTACCGAGATAGACGACATTCTTGCCGGGTGAGCGCGTAATTTGCAAGCCGGATGCCTCTACCTGCTGAAAATTCACTAACTGCAAAAAGAACGGTGAGCCGTATGACCCAATGCCCGCGAGGTTATTCACCGCGTCCTCAAAAAATCCCTGATCAAACAGGCTGAGATTATCCTTGCCCAATTTGACGCCCTCTTGCTTCAAGAGTTCCACGTAAACGCCTTGCAACATATTACGCAGGACCTTTACGTAGGCCTCGGCCACCTCGGTCTGCTTTGCAGGCGGGACCTTGGCACGAATATCCGCATCAATCGCCGCAAAACCACCATGAACGTACTGGTCAACCAGGTGCACCATGGAGTGTCGTACCGTATCACGCAACTTGGCGTTGGCCAGGCCCTTACCGAGCGAACCCTCGACGGCACGGCGAGCCACTGACTCTACCAACAATGGGTCATTGAGCAGGGTGTGAAAGTGCATAAAGCGCTCGATCCCGCCCTTGCTGTCCGCAGGGATATGCATATAGCGAAACTGACCACCAGCCTCTGAGCGCATGCCACTTAGATAAAACAGGCGGCCCTCCTGCATCACCGGCGACA
>JAHEDA010000405.1 GCA_024641445.1 Gammaproteobacteria bacterium | reverse complement strand
GGAAAAACTTGGGCGTTACGAAGATATGATGGGTCACAATATCAGCAAGGTCTGGTTAGAGGTTGAGGCCGCGAATTTCTAATTAATGGGAATAGTCAGGGATGATGGGAACAATACATTGTATCAATTAAACGGGGTCGGACGCCTCCGACCCCGTTTATTCTTAGCGATGGTTATGTCTGTGGGCGTGCTGCTGATCGTGCTCGTCCTCGTCCTCATCCCGGTCAGGCGCCGGGGCGGGTGCATTCGGTTTCTCGGCGCTTGGGCTGTTGGTGGGTACGAGATGGTTGGTGCTATCCTGGGTCAGAAATGCCGCCGCCAGTATCTGATTGGTATTGCCAGCTTCAACGATACTTTCCGCATGGTACCACTCCGCTTGAGTGCGTTCGTGATCAATATCTAGCAGTACATAACCACGATGGAACAGATCCACATAGTGCATATGAGGGCTGGTAGCCATCAAATACTGTGCCGTTTGACTGGCCTCGACTTCATTTGTCAGGGCGGGTGAGGTGACGGCAGGAGTAACGAATTCTACAGCGATAGAGCCCAGCCCGGTTTGCGGGTCGTATTGGCTTGGGACAAAGGGGTTTTCGGTGATGTCCATCGCCCAGGAAGAGTGGATGTCGCCCGTGAGAATAACGGTGTTATCAATATTGTTTTCACGCAGGTGGTTTAACACGCGGGTGCGGCTGGCCGGATAACCATCCCATTGATCGACATTGTAAACCTGTCCACCTATCAGCAATTGGCCGAACATTACCTGTTGTCCCAACACCCGCCAGCGGATGTTCTCTTGTTTTGAATGATCGAGGCTCTCCAGCAACCATTGTGCCTGTTCGTCGCCCAGTAGTTTGCGATTTGGGTCGTTGATTGCAGGGTCTTGGGCATTGGCGACCTGTTTGTCACGGCCGTATAGGCGTGTGTCCAGCATCATCAGGTCCATAAGGTTGCCAAAGCGGAATTTACGATAACTCTGTAGCAGATTCGCCTTGTTGACCTGTCGAATGGGCATCCATTCGTAGTAGGCCTTAATTGCCGCCGCACGGCGATCCAGCCACTCGCCTTCACCCAGTTCCGGGTTATGGTTTTCCGCGCCATCACGCCAGGCATTGTTTGCAGTCTCGTGGTCATCCCAGACGGTAATAAAGGCGTGTTGACGATGCGCCTCCTGCAGGTCCGGGTCGGTGCGGTATTGGGCAAAACGCATACGGTAGTCATCCAGGGTAATGATCTCCGCATCCGGTTGTGGGATGCGATTCAGTGCCGTGCCATCGCCATAAGTGCCGTTGGCATATTCATAGATGTAATCACCAAGATGGAGTACCGCATCAAGATCATTCCGCTGAGCGATCATCCGGAAGACATTAAAATAGCCGTAGGGGTAGTTGGAGCAGGAGGTAAAGGCGATACGTAGCTTGTCGACGTGACCCACGGGCAGGGTCTTGGTGCGTCCACTGGGAGATTTCACGCCGAAGGCGTGAAATTGATAATAGTAGGTGGTTCCCGCCTGAAGTCCATCGGCATCGACCTTGAGCGTGAAGTCATCCGCCGCGGAGGTGAAGGCAAAACCTTCGTTAACCACGGTGTGGAATCCAGGGTCGCGCGCGATGCGCCAGCGCACGGGTACCGTAGCGTGCTCATGCTTTTCCACGCTGACCCGGGTCCATAAAAGTACACGATCCTGCAGAGGGTCGCCGCTGGCTACACCATGTTGAAATAACACGCTTGGATTGATGTGGCCACCCCTTTTGAAACTGGCAAATGCCAAATGACTTTGGCTGAGCAGGGCGCTACCACCCAGAGCTTGTACAAACCGACGACGCGAGAATTTCATGGGGTTTCCTCAATAGGTGATAGTGTCTGAATCCCATTCTAGGTTGTGAATATGACACTTTCGAAAACATCGAGCAGATAAATGCGGTTAGATTGATTATTGTTTGACCAAGATAGTTAGGGTCAAGGTAAAGGCACATGAGGGCTTGCTGTAGAGCCAGACCATTGTGGGTTTACAGGTCAGCGCATAGACCAATGAATGAAGGTATGTATCGTGATCAAGAAATAGAATATGTGCTTCATCTGCTATTGAGGAAAACAAAACGAGTAAAAATACCATGCATTTGTGTAGTAATAAATTTCTATATATTGGTATAGGCTCCAATGGGAAATTACCATGGGGTCTCCGAGGTGGGGGAATATCCGGTGTGAATGCAGTAGTCGGGGACTGTTCCCCGGGGCTTCAGGTGATGCGGCGACATGTATATGCAGCATGCAGCGGCAC